>JBJEOZ010000262.1:0-3189 GCA_051880975.1 Ruminococcus sp. | reverse complement strand
TGGTCAAGCGGTTAAGACACCGCCCTTTCACGGCGGTAACACGGGTTCGATTCCCGTCCGGGTCACCAATACTTGCTGGTGTGGTGGAATAGGCAGACACAAGGGACTTAAAATCCCTCGGACTAATACTCCGTACCGGTTCAAGTCCGGTCACCAGCACCAATTTGCTGGAGGCACTTGTGTACCACTCAGCACTTCGGTTCAGACATCCCTATGGGGTGTCTTTTTTTATTGGAAAATTGAAAATTGAAAATGGAAAATTGAGAACCAATATTTATTACAATAAGTTGCCAACCGGCTTTTAAGGTGATACAATATCAATAAAAGAAAACACTGAATAAAATAGGTGGTTTTATGAAAGAAAGCAATAGAAGTTCTTCTTTTCTTCAATCAGTTAACAAAACTCTTGTTTTTATAGATAACACTGTTGACAGAATGGGAATATGGTACAAGGTGATATTCACATACCTTTGGGGTATTGTTGCTGTGTATTCCTCTTTGTATGTCCTTGTTTCTGTTGTAGTTAATGTGAGCGAAAGCAGTTTTCTCCTAAAAAATCAGTACATAACATTGGTTGTTGCTGTGGGACTGTTTATTCTCCTTCTTGTGTATATACCAAGGGTGGCAACAGCAGTAGAGGTAATTTTGTCAGTCCTCTTAGTGACAACGGTAGCCTTGCAAAAGCTTAATTTGCTTTGGTTCGGCTTTGATGGTGGCATATACCTGTATTTAGGTATAGCTTTTTGCGGAGGACTCCTTGCAGGACAGATTTTTTGGCTGATAGTAAAAATATTTAAGCAGTACAGACGAAAGCATATGAAGAAACGCACAGTTTCCTCTTTGCCACAGGATGACTATAACTCACAGGAAAGTCAGTGGGTGACAACGGTTTACAAAAGAGAAAACAAGGGAAAGAGGAACACCTTAGACCAAGACGGATTTATCATCACAAGGGCAGATACGAAAACAGGAGGAAACTCAATGCCCGACTCCACAGGCTTTGTGATTGACCAAGATGATGAAAAATAAATGTTTTTAGTACACAAAAAGGACAGGAGATTAATCCTGCCCTTTTTTTAAATGGATGAAATTTCTGTTGTAGTCTATAATGCCCTCTGCTTTAAGCTTTTTCAGTTCCCTCATAAGTGTGCTGGTGTCTATTTTTAAGTAGTCAGCCAGCATATTTCTTGTAATATTGACTTTGACGGGATTGTTCCCCTGTTCTTCAATGAGATAATTTATAAAGTTAAGTATCTTTTCTCTTGCAGAAGGAACTGAATTTATAATATCCCTTTCCAGCACATTTTGGCTCATTAAGAAAACCATATCAATGATATTACCCTGAACCTTGTTTTGAATGGACAGAATATTATAATTTGGCTTTGTAAATGAATCGTAAGCCAGAAGAAGGACAACGGACGGTTGTTTGGCAACTATTACAACTGATGATTGCTCTATTTTAGGGTGAACTACCACCATTTCGTTTTCCCCCGGGGAAAAACTTGCAATGTAAGAGGTTTGTCCGTTGTTATTCTGATATGTTGCAACACAGCCCGTTATCGGGATTACAGTTTTCATTCCGTGCTTTGATGGGTCGATTTGCTCGTGAGTACCCACCTTTTTGATTGTATAGTCACTGTAGTGAAGAAACTCCTCAATTTCGTGCTTAGTCAAATTACGGAATATTTTCAGCTCTTCCAAAAGTTGTAAGTATTCGTAAAACATAATGCTACTCCTTTTGATTTTTAACAGGGCTGTGTTGATTCAGTATTTCCTTAAAGTCTTATGCCGTAAATGTTGTACCTGCTGGGAATGACTTAATAAATGACAACAGATACTTTTGTATAGCTGACACATCTCTGACGTCAATTGCGCCGTCTGCATTAACATCAGATGCCTGCTTTTGAATTGCAATCAGTGTGCTTTGACTTGCACAATACTTTTGCAGTGCTGTGGCATCTCTTACAGTTATTACACCGTCAAGGTTAACATCACCGTAATAATATGTTTTAACAGGTGTTGTTGTAGTTGTTGTAGTAGATGTAGTAGCTGTTGTGGTGGTTGTTGCCTTGGTTGTAGTCGTTACAGGTGTGTAGTCTGTCCAAGAATGGTTTGCAGAGAAGAGCTTTGTTGAGCCTCCAAGCTCAAGTCCCGGCTCCATATCTGCAGGGTATCTGTTTGTAGTTGCTGTTGCGCCTTCGGTAAATATAACACAGCCGTTTTCAAAGCCTTCCGGCACATCTATTATATAGTAACCTGTGGAACTGTCAAGAGTCATTTTCTGACCCGGCCATGGAGCGTTGCAAGGTGTTGTGTCTACACCGTCGTCACCTACTGAAAGAATATCCTTTGATGAGCCTACCGATAAAAGTCCTGTGCTGTTCCAGCCGTAAGCATTTAGATGTCCACTGCTGTCACGAGTGCCGTCTGTGTAGTAGCCATCGTAACTGCTTAGAGAAATGTCAACAGTTTGGTCAGAGCCATTTGTAAATATTACATATGTAGCACCGCTTGGAATACTACAGGAGTAATTGTTCTGTCCAAGTCCGTTGTTTGTTGGGTTGCCCATTTTTGTTCCCGGCCAAGCACCACCTAAATCTATCTGATTGTCAGACCAGAAGTAAGCGTAAATATTGTCGCCCCAGCCTTGATTATCAGTAAACTGAATTGTACCGCTTGGAGTTACAGGTGTATCGGAACCGCCACCGGAACCGCCTCCGCCAATATCGGTGTTTCCACCGCCGGAATTACCGCCACCGCCTGAGCTACCGCCGGAACCACTGCCGTCGTAAATGTAGCAATATACACTGCTCCAGTTATATGCCTTGTTGTCAAAATAAACCTTTTGAGTAAGTGAAGGGTCAACCTTTGTGTAGGTGTAGCTTGCAACCTCTGATGTTGCACTTCCGTCACTTGCCTTAACGCTGACAGTTGTCTTTGTACCGTAAGGAAGACCTGCACCGATTGTAATGGTCTGACCATTTGTAAAGCTTTTGTATTCTCCGCCGTCAATAGAGTACTGACCGCTTGTAGCGTTTGCATATTCTAATTTAAGCTCCAAAGAATCTGTCTTGTAGCTTTTACTTCCCGGGTTAACTGATGCGATAGGTGTTGAAACTGCGTTGTATACAACAGCAATACCTGTTGAACCGATTTGACCCTTGATTTGACCGCCGGAAACAGTAAATG
>JBJEOZ010000261.1:0-3197 GCA_051880975.1 Ruminococcus sp. | reverse complement strand
GTCAGAGCGAAAAGAAACGCACTTCTTGCGGCTACTGACAAAGAATTCACCTTTGACAGGATTGGCATCACGATTCCTGACAAAATCACCGCAACAACGCTTCTGAATGTTGTGAAAACAATTTTTACCGAATTTGCGGCAGCTTGCGGCGGTCAAATGGCACAATACCGTCAGGCGCTGCGTGATTTGCCGCAGCAGGAGGGCTTCCCGTATGATGTGAAGTTTCCTTCAAAACCGAATAATTAAAAAACCTTGTTGATGACAAAATCAGCAGGGTTATTTTTATGTCAAAAAAGGAGTGCTTTTTATGAAAGACTTTAATATTTTTAGTGTGCTGGGCGGCACAATCGGGGGTGTATTGGCTTTTATGTTCGGGGGTTTTGATGTTCTTCTGTATGCCCTGATAGTCCTTGTTGTTCTTGATTATGCAACAGGGCTTGCAAAAGGTTTTTACACAAAGACGGTATCAAGCGAAATCGGTTTCAAAGGGCTGATAAAGAAATTCATTATATTTGTTGTTGTGGTTGTGGCTGTTGTGCTTCAGCGGGTATTGAATAACGCAATTCCGCTGCGTGAAGTCACAATCACTTTCTTTATCTGCAATGAAGGCATTTCAATACTTGAAAACGCATCTGAATTTGTGCCGATTCCGCAGAAACTGAAAGATGTGCTTTTGCAGTTAAGGGCATCAGGTAATAAGAACGAAGACGAAATTGACAATTCAGAAGAAGAAAGCGAAGGTGAAGGTTAATGTCAAAGGTATTTTTCGGTGTTGATATTTCTGAACACAACGGCACGGTGGACTGGGCGAAGGTTGCAAAGAAGGTTGACTTTGCAATTCTGCGTATCGGCTGGGTAGGCAATACACAGAACAAGATTGACAAGACATTTGCAGCTAATTATGCGGCGGCAAAGAAGGCTGGCGTTAAACTCGGCGCTTATGTTTATATGTATTCAAAGTCAGCAGATGCCGCAAAGAAGGGCGCTGAATGGGTGCTGAAGCAGATTGACGGCAAAACATTTGAAATGCCAATTTACTGTGATATGGAAGACCCGACAATTGCAGGGCTTGGCAAAACAACCCTGACAGCAATTACAGATGCTTTCAATGCCGCAATCAAAAAAGGCGGTTACAGGGTCGGCATTTATGCAAATCTTGACTGGTTCAGAAACAAACTGAACGCTACCGTCAAGCAGTATTACACATGGATTGCGCATTACACATCAGGTACAGACAAATACAAAGGCGAATATCAGATGTGGCAGAATTCAAGCAAAGGCAGGGTTGACGGCGTAAAAGGCAATGTTGATACAAACTACCTTTATGAAGACATCTTCAACGGTTCAAAGCCTGTCACAACACCCGAAAAACCTGCACAACCTGCACAACCTGTTTCTTCTGCGCCTTCATACAAAGTCGGCAGCACATACACGCTTCAGGTTGATTTGAAGGTGCGTAAAGGCGCTGGCATGAAGTATGCGCAGAAACTTTTGACCGAACTGACAACAGACGGCAGAAGGAATGCGAAATCAGGCAAGTATGCGGTGCTGAAGAAAGGCACGAAAGTCACAGCACAGAAGGTCATCAAAGAAGGCAACAACATTTGGCTTCAGATTCCTTCAGGCTATATCGCCGCATACTACAACAAAAACATCTATGTCAAATAAGAATTTGCCCCTTTGCTTACGCAAGGGGGCATTTTTTTATTGTTTTTTTCAGATTACATATTATAATGTAATAAATATTTATTATATAGCGGACTACATAGACCGCATAGAAACCTATTGCGTAGGTAACACACAGGAAACAAAGGCGGCGGGAAACCGCATAAAACGGGGGGAACTCCCGCCATCTCCACCAAATAAAAAACCACCAAAGCGGTGGTTTTTTTGATTTGGCAATGGAGCGGCAGAGAGTCGAAAAGCCGTAAAGAAAACAGTCCGGTGGACTGTTTTTAGGCGGGTGCGTGTCGGCGAAAGCCGAGCGACCTCGCCATCTCCACCAAAAAAAGCATCCACGAGGTGCTTTTTGGTTATCGTTGATTTTCTTCTTGGTATTCCTTGGAGAACTCGGTGTTCTCCTTTGACGGGATTGGGACACCCATTTCTGTCTTGCCGTCGGGCTGGACCGTTGGGTTATACACGCTTTGGCAATATCTGTTGGTCAGATTTGGCGCAAGATTGTACTTTTCTTGATATTTTTCGGGCATAATGCATACCTCCTCGGTAGTATTATGCCCGATATTTTTGTCATTATTTGCGTTGTAGCTTGTTCTTTTCGATATAAATAGGCCTGTTCTTTACCTGCTGATAAATCTTGGCAATGTATTCGCCGATGATACCTACGGTAAACAGCAACACTCCGCTAAAGAATGTAATCAGTATTACTATCTGGGTAAATCCATCTACATTGATGTCCGATGCCAGCTTGCGTATTACGGTAACAATCAGGTACACAATAGAAAAAATTGTGGATATTGAGCCTATTACCGTAGCAATTCGCAGTGGTGCGGTGGAGAATGAAAGAATACCGTTGAATGCGTATTTTAGCAGAGATAAAAAACTCCACTTTGTTTCGCCGGAATTTCGTTCCTCGGCAGTATATTCCATATAGTACACATTGTAACCGACCCAGCTGAATATTCCCTTTGAGAATCTGTGGTACTCTCCCATGGAAAGCACGGCTTCCTTAAATCTTTTTGTAAACAATCTAAAGTCGCTGGCGCCGTTTTTGAACTCAGTTTCTGTCAGAGTGTTCATTATGCGATAAAAGGCGGACTTGGCGGCGCTCATTGCCTTGCTCTCGCTACGATTGTCCTGGTATGCGCAAATACAGTCGTACTGTGGGTTATGGATAATGCAATCCAGCATCTCAACAGCCACTCTGGGATGCTGCTGTAGGTCGGCGTCTATTACGCACACATAGTCGCCGTCGGCGTTGTTAAGACCGGCAAATATTGCTGCCTCCTTACCGAAATTGCGGCTAAAGTTAACCACGGTTATGCTCTTGTCAGTTCTGGTGTTGTATAGATTTTCCAGCACTTGGCCGGTTTTGTCCCGGCTGCCGTCGTTAACAAATATATATTCGTAGCTGATACCCAGATGCTTAAGCTGGATCTCAGCCTCGTCAAAAAACTTGAGTACATTGCCCTCTTCGTTATAGCATGGTATCACCATTGATAGATTCATATTGATTC
>JBJEOZ010000260.1:0-3273 GCA_051880975.1 Ruminococcus sp. | reverse complement strand
TTCTCGCTGTTCTTTTGTAAAATGAATGTAGGTTGATATTTTAATCACTTCCTTGAGTATAATATTTTTTCTTTCTGCTGTAATATCTTATAGTGGGTAGTTCTTCTCTTATCACCGTGACAGGTGGCACCAGTCAGCGTTTGGGTGCAGTTTACCCTTGGCGGTGGGGCGATTGTTGATAGACAACTACATTTTTGTGTGGTATGATAATATCAAAATTACTGATTGATAAATCGGAAGTTGTAGCGGAGGAATAAATGAATATCAAAGTAAAATTCTTTGAAGACAAATTTGTGGAAGCAATTGGAGCTGGCATTTATGAGATATATGTTCAAATAAATAGCAAGGAAGAATTGCTTTATGTGGGAGAATCAGTATTTGTTTTAGTAAGATGTGCTACCCACTTGTATGAAATAATCAAAGGGAATGGATATCTTGGATTTACGAAAGAAATGATTGAAAACTATAACATTACGCTTGCTTTTAAACTGTTAATCTCAGAATCTGATAAAAAAATGAGAAAAGCTAAAGAAAAAGAAGTTATTAAAGATAAGCATCCGAGGATGCAATCTGGGATTAGTGATAGAGTGAAATCAATTGAAAATATGATTAGTGAGATGACAGACTTTTTAAATAAATAATACAGACTCCAATTTATCAAACTTACATTTTCAACCCCTGATCACGCTTTTTATCATTTATCTTCTGTTGCAACTTTTTATCCGTTCGCTGTGATTTCTGCTTTTCTTCAAAGCGAAGCCTACTTTGAATCATATTGCAGAGGTAGCGCAGGAGATAAAGGGAAGAAACCGCAACGCTGTTGCGGTTGGTTTTAATTGAATAACGAGGATACAAAACACCTCTGCCTGAATCAAAGGCTGATTCGGCAGAGGTGTTTTCTTCATATTCAAATGAATTTGAAACAGGTTCTTCGTCCGCATTCTCTTTTTTCTCAACTTCATCTTCGGTGAAATTTAGTTTCAACGCTTCCTTGATTATCGCATTCTTGATTGACTTGAATTCCTTGTTTTGGGCAAGTGGAATTCTTTCCGGTATTTCATCCGTGTAAGTGCGGATTGTATTTTCTTTTTGCTCATACCATAAATCATACAGTTTTTTAATTCTTCTGTCATTGGCAAGCTCATCAACAATAGAATCCACAATCGCTTTTACATCAGGCTTGAGATAGCCGTAAACCTTTTTGCTGCTTGTCTTTGAAAGCCTGTCGGCAAGCTCCAACAGCTTATGCTGAATTGATGCGCTGATATATATTTCGGAGTTAATCTTTGAAACCAAATCATCTACTATGTCACGAGCCTCTGCTCGGAGCTTGTCCCTGTGTTCGGTTTGCTTTTGATAAATACTTATCAAGTCCTGACGGAAGATTACCTTTGCAAGATTTGACTTTATGTTTTCAATGCCCTTTTCCGTCAGATACGCTTCGTTGGGCTTTGTGGAATATGCAATCATATGAATGTGCGGATGATGTCCCTCGTTATGAAATGCCGCATACCATCTGAATTTTTCAGGAGCGATTTTCATATTCTCCGCTATCATATTTCTTTGTGAGCGAATGAGATTCATCCAAGCTTTTGCGTTGTTGTAGCCCAGCCGTTCTGCATCTTCACGCTTGAGAGAAATAATATGCGTCCACACATTACTCTTGCTTTCTGCAACCTCTTTTTGCACATCAGATAAAACTATCGGCACACCGTCATCAGTAAATAAGCCGTGTGAAGATATTTTTTCAACCCTCGGTCGCTGTGCAATGTAGCTTACATAATTTTCTCGGTCGCCGAATAACTCTGCGTGAGTTTCGGCAATCCGTAAAATTAATTCATCTGCATTACCTCTGTTCGGCTTATCAAGATAATCCTGATATTCATACAAGTCCTTTGAGTCAGGATAATCACAAAGCAATTTCTTAATAATCTGTTTTTGTCTTTCAGTTGCTTCCATAAACTTTTGTGTGCTGTCAGCCTTTTCAACTCCGTCACGGGTGGCAATGTAGGAAACATAATTCCCGATATGAGTTTTGGAATTCGGTTTGATGTAGGGTGATTTCATAATAATTCTCGGCATTGTTTATCCTTTCTGAAATCTGACTGCATCATCAAACTTATATTTACCGCTGTTGCGTTTGACCTCATCAATACATATTTTTCTTAAATCTCTCAGCTGACCTTCCGTAATATCATTGGTTGCCGCAACAACATGCATAAGCATTGCAAGCTCCACGCCCTGCTTGAACAGTACTCTTGCAATTCTATCCTCGGTATCAAGAATTTTTGAACTGATGACGGATTCCAGTGCAGGAGTAAGCACCTTGCTTACATTTTTTGAGTTTAGCCACGCAATGTAAAATTCTATTGCGTCGGAAATAAACTCACTTCGTGATGTTGCGTTGGTTTGCGCTATGGCATTGTCACAGGCTTTGAGTAAATCCTGATTAATATATAGTCCTATTCTCTTTGAGTCGTTGTCCATTTTTCGCCTTTCCTTTCGGTAACACTTCGGGTATTCAGAGAAAACCTCATCAAAACGGCAAAATCGGGCAGTATGGAATACAATCGGTAACACAATCCGAAAAAAGTAACACCCTTAAAAATCCCCGAACGGCGTTGCCGGTCGGTGTATTTCGGCGAATCCGTGCTTGCACGGAATACGCCTTTATCCTGCTTAAAATTCCACCCTTGAAAAACTGCCCGATTTGCCGAAACTTCGATTTTTCACACCTTGCCACAAACCGCCCTGTTTCGTTTTTTCTTTGAATTCGGATACTTTCCCGATTTCTCCTTTAAAAGCCGACACGTGGCAAATGTGGCGAGAATACTGCCGTAATTCTTTACTTAATCACTTTGCCGTTTATTACTTCAAAATTACACTCTGTATAGGATAGTCCGTACTCCTTGACTTCACGGTTCAAAATATCAAACATTGATTGCTCAATACTGCGAGGGGATAACCTGATTTCATCACTTAAAGTGTCATAGCAAATCCATTCCTCGCTGTTGGGTGTGTCCTTTACAAGAATGTCAAAGCCGAGGAGCATTTTATCGGGTATGGGAAATACAACAGCGTTGATTTTTACGCATCCGACTGTGAGTGAAGCACACAGAGTGTCGTGCTTGCCCTTTGGATTTTCAGAAAGCAATTTCTTAACTTCGTTTACGGACAAATACATTTTGAAAATATATTTATCAACCAGTTGCTTCTTCAATTTCTTTCTCTCGTTCATAAGTTCATACCGCCAATCTCATTTGTAAAATCTTC
>JBJEOZ010000259.1:0-3274 GCA_051880975.1 Ruminococcus sp. | reverse complement strand
AGAAATATTCGGAAATCACATATACAAATTAACACAGACCAATCCCCAAAGAGCGCTAAAGGAATTGTCGTTTGTATTTACGACGGCAGGCTTGCAATGCAAATATTTTCCCACCAAGCTATTATTACCTGCAAGGCAATATATGCAATGGGCGGCGGCGGATTCGGCAATCAAACCATTAAAAAAGGCTGACAGCTCTGCTATTGTCAGCCTTTATTTGCCCTGCGAAATTTTGCACGCAATGGGAATATATCAGCTTTTCCCCGAGGCACTTTCCTGCTATTTAGCGGCGGCAGGAAGCGAGAAAATCTTTATCGAAACTGCAGAGAACAACGGTATTCCGAAAACGCTTTGCTCCTATCATAAAACCTTTATCGGTATGGCAGAATCGGGTGTTTTGCCAAAGCCGAAATTCGTTATCAACACAAGTCTTGCCTGTGATGTAAATCATCTGTCATTCAGGCGAATAGCCGATTACTACGGTGTTCCTCATTTTATGATTGATGTACCGTATCAATATAATGAGAGTAACCTTGATTATGTTGAAAAGCAACTGCACCAAATGGTTGATTTTATTGAGCAAAACAGCGATTTTCGGCTTGATGAAGGTAAGTTCAAGGAGGTTATAGGCAGGAGCAAAAACACCATAAATAATTTCAATAGGATTTTGGAGCTTAAAAAGGACAGGTATTTATCCGACGAAATGACCTCGCAGATGCTTTCAATCTTTGCAACCCATGTAATGCTTGGAACTAAGGAGGCTGAAAAATACAGTCGGGATATGATTAGTCAGCTATCAAAATGTCCGAAGGAACACAAGGGAGTTCGCTTGCTTTGGGTGCATACTCTGCCCTATACGCAGGACGCACTGCGTAATATAATCAATTTTACAGACAGGTGCGAGATAGTAGCCTGTGATATGGTGTTCGACGCACTTGATGTTGACACAAACGAAGAAAATCCCTATCGCTTTATTGCTGACAGACTATTGAGAAATACCGTTAACGGTAGCAGGGATAACAGAATAAACGCTGTGCTTAAATATGCAAGGGAGCTTAACTGCGACGGCGTTGTTTGGTACTGCCATTGGGGCTGTAAGCAAACAGCAGGCTCAAGTGCAAGGGCAAAAGAGGTTTTAGAGGAAAACGGCTTTCCTACCCTTGTGCTTGACGGCGACGGATGTAATAATCAAAATGTTAACGACGGTCAAACGGTAACAAGAATGGAAGCATTTCTTGAGCTATTGGAGAACAGAAAATGATTGGATATAACTGCAAATACGCCCCTGTTGAAATCCTTGCAGGCTTTGGCGAAAGGTGCGATCTGATAAATCGAGAGGCTGAAATTTTTGATTATTCGGCAAGCAAGCTACACCAAAACATCTGCTATCACGCAAAGGCAATGCTTGAGGATATTCATTGCGGAAGCTATGATAAACTGCTCTTTATGAACTGTTGCGACAGTGCAAGACGGGTTGCCGACGCAGTTGGAAGCGAAAAGGTCGATTTTACATATTGCATTGACCTGCCCTCCTGTAATACGGGCTGTGCCGTTGAAAAGTTTAAGGACGATTTAATTAAATTTATCGGTGATTACGAAAAATTCAGCAACAGGAAATTTGATGTTAATTTGTTTCTTTCGTCGTTTGGCAATAAGAGAAATATGCCAAGCGGTAAATACATTGCGATTTTAGGTGCAAGAAGCAATAAAACGCTACTTGGTGTTACGCAAAAATGCTTTGACTGTGTTGAAATACTTGATTTAACCTGTACCAACAGCAGAGAGGTATTACCCCTTGATATAAGCGAAAATGAACCGTTTGACAGCATTATGCTTAAATACGCAAGAGCACTGCTTTTTCAAACGCCCTGTATGCGTATGCAAAGCATTAGGCAGAGAGAGGCTCTCATTGAAAACGAAAACTGTATCGGCGTAATATACAGCACGATTAAGTTTTGCGATTATTATGATTTTGAATTTTCAAGGCTTAAAAATTTCAAAGCTCCGATTATCAGGGTTGAAACGGATTTCACAAATCAATCCTACGGTCAGCTTTTAACTCGTATCGAGGGCTTTGCAGAAACGGTAACAAAATCCCAAAGCACAAAAAGGATTAAAAATATGGACGGAAAATACTACATAGGCATAGACAGCGGTTCAACCTCAACGGAGCTTGTGACTATTGATAAGGATAAAAATATTATCAAAACTGTTATGGTTCGCACAGGTGCAAATGCGGCCTTGGGTGCAAAAAATGCCCTTGAAAAATCGGGCATTGACAAAAAGGATATTGCCTGCATTGTTGCGACCGGCTACGGCAGAAAGAATATTGATTTTGCTGATGATAACTTTACCGAAATCACCTGCCACGCAAAGGGAGCAAAGCACCTTTACGGTGATGTCAGGACAATTATAGACATCGGCGGACAGGACAGCAAGGTAATAAGCCTTGATGAAAACGGTAAGGTCACGGGCTTTGTTATGAATGACAAGTGTGCGGCTGGCACAGGCAGATTTCTTGAAAATATGGCAAAGGTGCTTGAGCTTGATATGAGCGAAATGGCTGCAATCGGTCTTAGCTACAAAAATGATTTAACAATATCAAGCATGTGCACCGTTTTTGCAGAGAGCGAGGTTGTGTCACTCATTGCAGAAAATCATTCTGTTGCCGATATTGTTCACGGACTTAACAAAAGCGTTGCAACAAAAATAAAGGCAATGGCGGGCAATGCAAAAGACAAAGGTCATATAATGATGACGGGCGGTGTTGCGAACAATATCGGTGTTGTAAAGGAACTTGAAAAACAGTTAAACGCAAAAATTTATATTCCCGAAAATCCCGAATTCTGCGGTGCATTAGGCGCCGCCCTTTCAGCACTAAACAGTTAAAAACGAACATAAATTAACCGGATTTTATTCTTTTTATAAAATTATTTTACGAGCGGTAGCCTAAAGCTTTGACGCCTAAACTGACGGCTACACAGGAGAACGAGGGTGCAGAAACAGTGCACCAAGTGAAATTCAGGCAGAAATTTTGGACGAGAAACGAGTTTCTATTTTTACCGTGCAGCTTGCCTGCTGGGTAAAAATAGGAGAAAGGTCCGGTGGACCTTTCGTCCACGAGAGGAGAGTCCCCCACAGCGTGCCAATAAACCGATATAGACATTCGTCTGTATCGGTTTATTTTTATGTTGTGGAGAGTGCGAGAACCCTCTGTTTATCGGGGTCCCCGCAAAGCCTTTGGCTTTGTGGGGAAAGGAGAAACATATGGAGT
>JBJEOZ010000258.1:0-3280 GCA_051880975.1 Ruminococcus sp. | reverse complement strand
TGGATCAATGAGGTTTGTCAGGCGGATATATCTGCGTATTTGGTCTTTACTTTCGCCGACTTGTTCTCCTAAAATTTCACTTGACTTTCTTCCTTCATAATTGTGCGCAATTTGCTCACAATTTTCTTTATGCGGTCTGCCGGCTTTTCTTTTCATAGCATCTAACTTCATCTGATACGCAAACGCTTTCTCGCTCGGCAGTATATTCTCTCTCTGCAAATTGCTGTCTACAAGCAAAATTGTAGCAGTATCATCATCAAGATTTTTCACCACAACAGGAATTTCCGTAATTCCGGCAAGCTCACACGCCTTTACACGCCTGTGTCCCGAAAGTATCTCATAGCCGCCGTCCTTATGCGGTCTTGCAATAACCGGAGTTAAAACGCCGCTTTGCTTTATGCTGTCTACAAGCTCGTCCATACTTTCGTCAAGCAGTACCTTGAACGGCTGCTGTTCAAAGGGTTTCAGCTCGGATATGGGAACAGGCTTTATTTCCTCGCTGTTTCTCTGCTCGTCATTTTGAAAAATACTATCGTATGATTTCAGACTTATGTTTATTCCGCTGCTTGCCATCTTCAAGCACCTCCTTTGTCAGTTTTCTGTACGCTTCGGCAACCTTGCCGTTTTTGGCATAGCTGTAAATGCTTTTGCCGACTGCCGATATTTCGGCGGCTTTGATTGATAACGGGATTTCAGTTTTAAACACCTTAATGTTATTTCCGTAAGTATTTCGGATAAGCTGTGATATATCCCTTGCAAAGTTCGTTCGGTTGTCAACCATAGTGAGAAGTATGCCGTTTATTTTTAACTGCGGATTTATCTGACGCTTAACCTTTGCTATTGTTCCGAGCAGCTGTTCCAAGCCTTTTGCCGGAAGAAAGTGCGACTGTACGGGAATGATTACCTCGTTTGCAGCCGTCAGTGCATTGACAGTCAGCATACCAAGTGAGGGAGTGCAGTCAATCAGCACATAATCATAATTGTCCTTTACCTGTGAAAGATAATTTTTAAGCACACGCTCTCGGCTCATTATGTTTACAAGTGCCGTTTCCATACCTGACAATTCTATATTTGCCGGAATGAAGTCAACGCCTTCGGCATGATGCAGAATGCCCTCGTCCTTTGCGACAGGCTGTTCGTTTACGGTCTTTTCCATAAGTGTTGAGATTGTAACGGAAAGCTCATCGGGATTTGGATAACCAAGACTTTGCGTTAAACTGCCCTGTGCGTCAAAGTCAATCAGCAGCACCTTTTTACCCTCGTTTGCAAGTCCTATGCCTAAATTTACCGTTGTAGTCGTTTTGCCCGTTCCGCCTTTCTGATTTGATACAGCGATTACTTTACTCATAATTTTCAGTCCTTTCATTTTCTAATATTGCTATTATCATTTCTCCGTCCACTCGTGTTAAAGCACGAAACCACTCCGAACGGAAGAAACGCTTTATTTCTGCTCTTACCTGCGGCGAATATGTATGTCTGTAATCCCTTACCGCTTGCAGGATAATAGCGTTTGCCAGCAATTCAAAATTTTCATACACACATATCCCTCCTCAAGCTATTTATTTGCCATATCATACTGCACCTTTGCAGAAAACCAATTATCCGCCGTTTCAAACGAACGGTAAATTGTTGTAATTAAAAACGCCCGGATATTCCGGACGTCTGATGTGTTGCTCCTTAGAGCCATATCTATGTATTCAATGTGAGTTGAGTTAATTTTCAAAAATCTGCTTTTAACAACCTCGTGTGGGTATTCCTGCTTGTTGATGCGTATTGTCGGCTCATCACTGCATACAACATCAACCATAACAGCGACGATTTCATCAAGCCAAGCCTTGCTGTAATTATTCACGATAATGTCATAGTCAATATTGTTCTTGATAATCTTTTCGTATGTCTGCCGTTTTTCTATCCATCGCATCGTATCAATCCCTTTTCCCGCAGGCGAGGGGGAAGTATTACAGTTTACCCGATTGATAGGATAGGATGTGATTTCAGTATCGTTCCTCTCTGTATAACTCTTTTCAGTATCATTGACATAAGTATTATTATATTTATTATAATTACATTTCGGTTCCCGAAAGTCTGCACTTTCGACTTCCGAAAGTCTTGTATTTCGATTTTCAAAAGTCTTGACTTTCGATTTCCGAAAGTCTGGAATTCCGGTTTCCGAAAGTCTTGCGTTTCGGTCGTTACCATTATCATCGACATAAAACTTTTTCAGATAAACGATTGCAGGCTTGCCTTGTCCTTGCTTTTTGCGTTCAATAAGACCGATTCCTTTTTCAACATCAAGCTCTGCGAGTAATTTTGTTGCCTTTTCTGTACCGCAGCACATCTGTTCCATAACATCATTTGTCGTAAAGTATATAAATGCTCGATTTTCATCGTCAACCCAGCCGTTTTTAATTGATAGGCTCATGCGGTCAAGCATAAGACCGTATAACAGCTTTGCACTGTCAGATACACGCTTAAACTCCGGCGAGGTAATAAGCAGTTTGGGGATTCTGTAAAACGCAAACTGCTCCGCTTGGTTTCCGTAAAAATATTCAAATTGTACTGACATAAAATATGCCTCCTTTCTGTGTGAGATAGTATAAAAAAAGAGAACACCTTATTTTTTATAAAGCGTTCTCCAATAGAAAATTATTTGAATTTGCCCTCCTTTTGTCGCATAGTTTTTTGTCTTTAATATAACATTGCTGTTTTTCAAGACAGAAATCTTGTAAATTTCAGGGTGGAAAAAGAATTGAAATATAACAAGATAAGTTCCAAAACCCTTGATTTTATGCGGTTTTCAGCACTTGTCTTTATTATACCATAGGGGCAGCATAATGCAAGGAAGTCCAAGCTCCTTTGCCTTTGCCCGTACTGCCGGATATACCGTTGAATCTTTGAAAATCAAGCCGAAAAATCTCGAATTATAGGCTTCATATTCGTTTACGGACATATTTTCGTTATGCTCTCCTCCTGAAAGAAGGTGCTTTTTTATTGACTTAGGTGTTCTGTCCCACGCGTCCCATTTATGTATTATATCTATACATTCCTTGTATGTAGAAGCCGTGGCGACCGTCGGGAAAAACGTATTGTTTTTAAGCATGTCAAAATAGGACATTCTCAATACCGGAGTAGACATTTTAGACGGGTCCGCCGTCACCATATGTATTAATGTCGCCTTTGACATAAGACGTGTTATTCTGCCGCCCTTAAACCGGTCTATATGCGTTCTTATTTTATTAAGATCGCTTGTGGGCACGCCCTTTTCTATCTGCATCATATG
>JBJEOZ010000257.1:0-16002 GCA_051880975.1 Ruminococcus sp. | reverse complement strand
CTTCATCCAAGTCGGGGAAAAGCTGACGCATTTCTTCCTCGGTTTTGAGATAAAACTCCTCTGTTTGGAACTCCATTTTGTCGTCATCGTGGATTGTGTGGTTTGTCTGTATGCACAGGAGAATTTCGTGCATTTTGCTCTCTGATTTTTCAATATAATGGCAGTCATTTGTAACCACCATTGGAGCATTTATCTCCTTGGAAAGTGTCTTTAGCTTTTCGGCTACAAGGACTTCTTCCCTTATTCCGTGGTTTTGAAGTTCAAGGAAAAAGTTTTCCTTTCCGAATAGGTTTTGATAGTAAAGTGCTGTTTTCTTAGCATCTTCATAATCGTTTTTCACTATTTTTCGTGGTATTTCACCTGCAAGACAGGCAGAAAGGCAGATAAGCCCTTCGTGATATTTTTCAAGGAGTTCCCTATCCACTCTGGGCTTTTTGTAAAATCCCTCTGTAAAGCCAAGTGAAACAAGCTTTATTAAATTTTGATAGCCCTGATTATTTTCGCAAAGGAGAATCATATGATAATACTCCTTGTCCAAGTCAAAGCTACTGTCAAACCTGCTCCTTGGGGCAACATACACCTCACAGCCGATTATGGGCTTTATCCCCTCTTTCTTACAGGCTCTGTAAAAATCAATTACACCGTACATTACACCGTGGTCGGTAATGGCTACTGCGTTCATATTTTTTTCTTTGCATACTGAAGCAAGCCTGTCTATGCGACAGGCTCCGTCAAGCAAGCTATATTCTGTGTGTAAGTGGAGATGTACAAAAGACATATTATTCACCCATTACCCTGGAAATAATCCTGCCATCAGTTACATCTATGGCAAGTGTATCTCCCTCTTTAACTTCCTTAACTGAAGTTACGGTTTTATCATCCTTAGTTACAACAGAGTATCCCCTCTTCATAATTGAAACAGGATTTAACGACTCAAGGCGAGATGCCAAAAGTGACATTTCCTGCTTTTTATTTTCAAAAATCTGATTTGATAAGGTAGATAATCTGTGTGTATTTATTGTAAGCTGGTTTTCGATATTCTTTAATCTTTCCTTAGGCGAAAGTGAAATCAGCTGAGTTGAACTTTGAGAAAGAATATTTCTGTATTCACTGATTCTGCTGTCAATTAGTGAAGAAAGATACTGCTTTTGTGAGTCGTAATACTGGAAAAGCTCCTGTTTGTCCGGGACTGCAAGCTCTGCCGCCGCTGACGGAGTTGGAGCACGCAAGTCCGATACAAAGTCGCAGATTGTAAAATCGGTTTCGTGACCAACAGCAGAGATAACGGGAATTTTGCTCCTATAAATTGCTCTTGCAAGGTTTTCATCGTTAAACGCCCATAAATCCTCTATTGAGCCTCCGCCTCTGCCTATGATAATTGTGTCGCAAAGGTTGTATTCGTTGAGTCTTTCCACAGCGTTAATAAGCTGAGGAACAGCATTTTCGCCCTGTACAAGGACAGGACACAGCACAATGTTTACCGAGGGATACCTTCTTGTTAAGATATTCTTTATATCCTGAACAGCCGCTCCTGTGGGGCTGGTGATAACTCCAATGGTTGAGGGAAAACGAGGAATTGGTTTTTTGTATCTATCGTCAAAAAGTCCCTCTGCCGACAGCTTATTTTTTAGCTGTTCATAAGCCTGATAAAGTGCTCCCACACCGTCAGGCTGCATATCCTCAATGTAGTACTGGTACTGACCTGTTGCCTCGTATAAAGTTACTCTGCCACGGCAGATAACCTTCATACCCTCGGCAGGTTTAAACTTTAGGTTACGGGCATTTCCCGCAAACATAACACTTCTGATAATAGATTTGCTGTCCTTTAGCGAAAGATA
Source organism: Ruminococcus sp. (assembly GCA_051880975.1). Classification (GTDB taxonomy): domain Bacteria; phylum Bacillota; class Clostridia; order Oscillospirales; family Acutalibacteraceae; genus Ruminococcoides. Next base: position 14,164 of record JBJEOZ010000257.1, on the reverse strand, counting down.
GATGTGACCGCTTTTGTAGTGGTCGGTAAGGTTTGAAATTTCACCTGTTAAAAAGACATAATTCAGCCTTGGGTCGCTGTCCAGTACGGATTTTACATAATAATTTAGTTGTGATACTGTTAAAACCTTATTTGTTTGCATTGTTCCACGCTTTTTCTGCAAGGCAGGCAATTCCCACCCCATTATCTGTTGAATATTCAGGCTTTGCAAAAGTACAATCAAGCCTTGCTTTCATACTTTTACTGATTATTTTATTGCTCATAACTCCCCCGGCAAAAATAATGGGGAGATTACCGTATTTTTCTTTTAAAGAAATTGCCATTTTGTATAGAGTTTCTTCAATAAATTTAAGACAAAAATATGCTGTTTTTTCTTTACTTTCGCCCTTACTCAGCATATTTTTGCAGATGTTTTCAAGACCGCTTAAACAACAGTTTCCGTCCTTTAGTGTTGGGTGCACCTTAACAGTGCCGTCATACTTTAGCGCTATTTGTTCAAGCTCTTTTCCGCAGGGAAATTTGCACCCAAGCATAAGACCTACCCTGTCAACCGCCTGTCCTGCGTTAAGGTCAAGGGTTTTGGCTACAAGGGTGATATTAAAATCCTTGTCAACAAGGAGTGCCTCTGTTGTGCCACCGCTGATATGAAAGGTTATAAAGGGCTTGCCCATAAGGTCAAGCCTACCCACCGAATAAAGTGCTGACACAATGTGACCGTGCTGGTGGGTAAAGGTGTAAACAGGCACAGAAAGCGCCTTACCAAGTACACTTGCGTAACCTGTTCCCACAGTGAAGCAAGGCATATAACTGCCCTCTATGGGTCGTGGTTTTTCCGAAACACCTATTGCAGTTATTGTTTCACTATTCTTATCCATAAGTTCCTGGAAAAGTACAGGTAGCTGACGGTTATGGTGAAACACAGCGTCACTTTGGCGGATACCAAGCTCACCCTCTTTTACAGGGAGAAGCTTTCTTACGGAAATATCACTTTTGCTGTCGCTATTGTAAAGGGCAAGGGATGTTGTGTAGTTGCTTGTGTCTATTCCTAAAAAAACAGCCATCAGATGTCCCTTGACACAGCACCCAAAATGCCGTTTACAAACTTGTATTCCTCTTCGCCGGAGAACTTTTTGCTAAGCTCCACAGCCTCGTTTATTGATACATTTGAAGGAATATCCTCAACATATTTCATCTCATATACTGCAAGGCGGAGAATACTGAGGGAAACTTTGCTGATTCTGTTAATCTTCCACTTTGCTGAAAGATGGTCGGAAATAATCCTGTCGATTTCCTCCAGATTATCCTCCACTCCCTTGGCGCACTCAAGGGCAAAGTCGCTGTAATTATCGTCACGGGATTCCTCGGCACATTCAGAAATCTCTGAAATAGAGGCGTCGCTGAACAATTTTTCAAAGCAAATTAAAAATGCCTGTTCTCTCTCTTTGTATCTTGAAATTTTATTGTCGCTCATTATGGTATCTCCTACCTAAAAAATATTAGGATTATTATACCATACAGGAGCAAAAATGTAAACACAGATAATTAGTAGTTTTCCCTATATCTCCGTAATTGTAATATTGTCAAAGTCTATTCCTGTTTGACCAAAGACAACATCCTTTATTATCATCGGACTGTCGTCCTGCATATCGTTTTTCGGCACAACAACTGTGCAACCTTCTTCAGTTATGCAACACAGTGCGTCTGAAAAGCCCTTTGCCTTTAGGAGATTTTCAATATTTGTCTGGTATGTAATGTAGGTTTCGATTTTCTCCGCCTGTATCTCTGCACTTTCCTTAGCCTTCTCTGATGAGTCGGACTTTTCAAGCACCTCTTTTGCAATGTTTACCACCTTGGACTGTGACTCCTCCCTCTTTGTCCTTGCCTGGGCAAAATAGTTTGACTGTTTGCTTGAAAGTGTGGCTTCCGACGGAGTTGCCCCTGATATTTCTTTATTTACATACTCCGCCTCTCCTAATTCCTTTGTGGATGAGGTAAGAAGTGATGCTGAATCTCCAAACTGCCAGTTAAGGTACACAGCCGCACTAAGTGCCACTATAAGGGACGCTACTATTATGTTTCTCTTATTAATTTTCATAATTACTCCTCTTTCAGTTTTGCTATACATACCTTGTCGGAAGATATGTTAAGTGCTTTTGTCACAGACTCAAGCACAGTTTCCTTAATTAACGGATTATTGGCACCTCGGCAGACTATCATAACACCTCTTACAGTTGGCTCAATCTCCTTGACCACCGATTTGTCTAAGTACACCTGTTCGGCGGAATTTTCCATTGTTATTAAAACACGGGCATCTCCCACACCCTCTATTGACTCCACCATTTTTTCAATTCTCGTTTCTTCCGCAGAGCGGTATTCACCTATGTCACCTGAATAGGATGAGTCGTCACCGTCTGTTCCAAAAAAAACGGACAGAAAAATTAGTGCTATTCCCAACAATCCGATTATATAAATAATGCGTATCAGGTTTTTGTCATTTTTTAGCTTTGCCAATAAATTTTTCATTTACTTCACTACTATCTCCGGGGTAATACTGAAATTTTCTTCTGTTATTTTAATTGCGTCACCGGATTTTCCTCTGCTGTTTTCATTTAAGTATATGTAGATGTAATCAATGATTATTCCATTTTCATTGTCTGTTTTTAGTTTTACAAAAACATCCTCCGGTGTTACACCGTTTTGTTCTAAAATTGACAACAGGGATTTTCGCAGATTGTCCTGTGTTTGAGCGAGCACTTTATCGCTGTACTCCTCCATAATTTTGCTTTCATCGGGAGTGGAAATATCAATGGAAGTGCCGGAGGCTACAAGGTTTTTTATTGGTGAAATCATTACAATAATCAAAAATGCTGTTACTATAATGTTCATAGTTTTTTGTGTTCTCCCCTGTGGAACAAGCATTTTAATTAATATACAGGCTATGACACAGGTGCAAAGGACAACTGCGGTGTTTGTTACTGTACTCACTTTGTACTCCCCAATGTTAAAATTATTGCTGTGCTGATAACATAGATTGCCATTACACAAAGAATGATTACAAGAAGTGTTGACAAAACCGAACTGCAACATTTAAGGACGGATGAGGGGGCTTTTACACCCAGCATATCGGAAACACCGCTTGAAATGTTCAGGGAAACTATCCACAACAGACAGTTGATAACAACAGGCAAAAACACAATTACAACACTGATTATTACAAAAACGCCCAAGCCTGTTTTTAAGAGAGTCATACTGCCCTGGATAGTTTTGTATGCCTCGGAAAGTGCTGACCCAACTATGGGAATAAAGGACGACAGGGTAAAACGAACTGCCCTTGTAGAAACTGTATCCGCCGCTGTGGTTATTAGTGTTTTAAAGGTTAAAAGTCCTGAAAAAACCGTCATTACAAAGGCTATTACCCACTTGATAAATTTTGAAAGTTCCCTGATAATGCCGTCAAGCTTGATGTCTGAGGATGCAGAGGATGTCACCGACACACCTAAAAATACACTTAAAAGTGGTGCAATGAGGTGGGAAGAAAGCCAAGTTATTCCCTCACCTGCCATAACAACAAAGGAGTAGTAGGACGCTCCTGTTACACCTTGTCCATTTGTGATTAGTGCAACTACCATAATCGGGATGTACAGTAGCATAAAGCTACCTGCGTTTTCTATTGAGGTGACAGCCCTGTTCACCACAGATACAACAGGGGTTACTATTGAAAGTGTTATTATAAGGACAAATACAGCGTCGGAAATGCTTTGCATATTTCGGCTTTTTAGGTCGTCACGGAAATTATCGAAGACTGAATAAAGCAGGAGCATACACATTACAAGTGCTGATGCTGAAAGGGGTGTAACACCCTCCTGGCCTGCAATTCTGATAATCTCCTTAAAAAAGTCAGAGAAGGAAAGGTTGATTATTGAGTTGTAGTCCTTTTCATCAATGCCCAGATTATTTAGAGAGTCCTGTGAATTATGGTCAAGACTATTCGACAGGTTACCACCGCCGATTTCTTCAAGAGCATCTGAAAAGGTTGAGCCACTAACCGAGTACACCGACAAAATAGGGATAATTATTATGATAAAAAGTACTATTATCCTTTTCATTGTACACCTGCCAAGGAAAGAGAAATTGACAATACCTCTTTAAAAAGTGGCAGTGCCATAATCAGGGTGATTACCTTACCGGCAAGGGAGATTTGAGAAGAAAGTGATGTGTAGCCTGACTCCTTGCACACATCACAGGTAAACTCGGTGATAAAACAAATTCCTGTGCATTTTAGTAGCAATGTTATATATTCACTCTTTATATTTACGCTGTTGAATAGTTCTTTAATGTAGGAAGTGACCTCACCAAAATAGTCAAGGAGGTACAGAAGAATCATTACAGATGTAAACAGGATTATTATTAGTGATATTGATGGGTGGTATTTTTTTAGACTGAGGGAAAAAGTAAAGGCAACAACGGAAATTACGCAGACAAGGGTGATGTCCATCATAGTCCAAACACCGACTTGATTGTGTCAAATAGGGTGCTGATTTGGGAAATTATCATCATAAGGGCAACAATTAGTCCCATTATTGTGGTGAGTAGAGCCTGTTCCTCCCGTCCGCTCCTGATTAATAGCTGATTGAGTACTGCAACAATAATTCCTATTGCCGCAATTTTGAAAATCATATCTACATCCATTGTATCATCCTTTATATAAACATTACCACGAAGGCAAGACCTGAAAACAGCCCAAGCATACGGTATAGCTTTGACTTCTTTATAATGTCTTCCTTTGATTTTTCGTACTGCTCATTAAATAATTCTCTGTAAAGCTTTATGTGGCTTAATTGCCCCTCAATATCCGTTGAACCAAGACCGCTGAAAAATTTTGTAAGGAGAGCCTTGTCCTGCTTTTCAAGTGGCAAGGACTGAATTTCCCTGTTATAACCCTCAATATCAACAGCATTTTTCAGGGGTACAAGAATATCCTCTGCACATTCAAAGACAAGTGTAAAAATATCATCGTTACGGTAGCGGATATTTGTTTCCATCCTGTTTAGGAAAAGGAGAATTTCACCTAAATTGTTTCTTCTCCTTGTCAGCTTGTAGGACTGATAAAAGCCGATTAGTGTAAAAAACAGAAAGACTAACAGTAGTCCGAATAATTTAACACTCATTTTTCTTAAAAAGCTCTTTCATATCAATTATAGAATCAACCTCACAAGGGTTGTTTTTGTTTTTAAGTAAAACAGCCTTTGAAAATGCGTTAAGGCTGAGAATTTCCTTAAAAAGTGACTTATTAACAAGCTCCTTGGCAGATGAACAGTGTACTGTTGCAATAAAGCTTACACCTGAGTTTATACCGTGAGAAATTGCCTCCACCTCTTTAGTTGTCAAAATTTCATCGCAGATTACAAAGTCGGGGGACATATTCCTGATTGCCTGTGTTATACCGTCGGACTTTTTGTACATTGTGAAAACATCAGCATTGCCAAGGTCTTTTTTAGGCTCACCCTTAAAGGTGGCGGAGATTTCGTTTCGGGAGTCGATTACGCAAACCTTTTTGCCGTAGTCAATAGAAAGTGAACGTGCAATATCACGAATTAGAGTAGTTTTCCCCGAACATGGTTTACCGCAGATGAGCATACTGTCAAGGCTTTGCTGGAGTTGTTCCAAAAGATTTCTGCTACAACCGATAAATTCCCTTGAAACACGAATATTAAGGGATGAAATATCCTTAACATTGATAAGCTCGCCGTTGCCGTACACAGCCGAGCCTGAAATTCCCATTCTGTGACCGCCGTTTATTGTGATGAAACCATTTGCAATTTCGCTTTGGCGGTTATATACGGAGTAGGTACAGGCCTTTGAAAAGCACTCGTTAATATCACCCTTAGTCACCTTTATGTAGTGCAGATTGGTGAATAAATCGGCAGTGAAGGACTTGTCCGTAAGGTAGTAGGTGTGTTTGTTACAGCTTACTGTGACAGGCATATTGATACGCAGACGAATTTCCTGAATATCCTCCTTAATCTCCTTTGGCAGAGATAAAATAATGAGTGCAATTCTTTCCGGCAATACAGAGGTTACTTCCTTTAGTACATCATAAGTTTTGTCCATAATTTTCATTCCTTTCTGTGCAATACTAATATCTATGAAAACAGGCAAAAAAATATGACCGCCAAAAGACGGTCATAGAAAATATTAAAAGATAAACAATTATTTACATACAAGCATCTGTATAGTGGGGTGTTTCAAATTCTTCAACATCACAAGGCTCATCATCAATAAGGATGTTTATATTTTCGGAACAATCATTAAAAATTCTTACACCATATAGTTCTTTTGTATTTGGTAAATCACCCATACTTACGCACAATAAGTTTTCGCAAAAACGAAATACTTCGTCACCAAGTTCAATGGTAAAATCATCTATCATTTCACTGCAAATAAAAACTTCTTTAAGGTCTTTACATCTTTTAAAGGCATTGTCATATAGGGTAACATTGCTTGATGCCAAGTCAATACCTATCAAATCTTCACAGTCATAAAAGGCATTCTTGCCTGCAATAAATTTTGTGCCTGTTGATGAAACATAATTCAAAGAACTGTTTTTGAAAGCCCTGTCACCTAAGACAACAGAACTATTTGTTGCCTCTATATTAGCTAAATTGCCACAGTCATAGAAAGCATGGTCACTTGCATTCACTTCACAATTTGAAAAAATAATATTGGAAAGATCTTTACATAAAGAAAATGCCCTTTCTCCGATAGTAGTTTTTCCACCCTTTACTTCCAGACTTAACAATGGACTCCTGCGGAAAGCTTTGTCTTTAATTGTTGATGTACAATCGTAAAATGTTACAGTCGCATTTTTTCCAGAGTCTAAAAAGGCTTTTTCGCCCACATCAACTGTGCAACTCTTGAAGTAAATTGAATTCAGTTTGTTGCAGTAAGCAAACGCTTTCCTTTGAATTACAGGACTTCCGCCGATTACATTTAATGTGGTAAACTCTCCCGACTCAAATGCCTGTTCACCCACTTTATAGTTATAATTCAGCAAGGTTACGCTGTTGACACCACTAAGATTTTCAAAAGCATTATTGCAAATAAGGGTGACATTATCCCCTGACGGACTGACGGTAGGAATTACAATGTCCTTGTCTTTACATTCTCCAATTCCCACTATTTTGCAGGTACCGTCACCGTTGCTTTTAAATTCCAGTCCTTGTGAAGGTACTAAATCCTCCTCATTTACTTGACTTTGGGTACTTGTTGTTTCCGCAACAGAGGTTTCTTCCTTATTGGTTTTAGAGGTTGTATTACTTTTGCTACTGCACCCTGCAAAGGTAAATATTACAGCAAATACGATAAGAGAAATAATTAGTATTAGTGTATTAATTATCCTTTTCATATATCTACACCCCTAACAATTAGTTGTTATACTATAATATTACCACAATTTACATAATTGTCAATAAAATTCTATTAATAAAAAACAAAATATTGCAAAAAAACAGCCTTTCAACTTCACGAAAGACTGTTTTGAAGTGTTTTATTTAAGAAATCAACCAAGCATTTCAAGGAGTTGTTCTTCGGTGATTACTTTTACGCCAAGGCTTTGTGCTTTTGTAAGCTTACTTCCTGCCTCTTCTCCCGCTACAACATAACTTGTTTTTTTGCTGACTGATGATGAGGTTTTTCCTCCGGCATTTTCAATCAGCTTTGATGCCTCACTTCTTTTTAAAGTTGGAAGTGTGCCGGTCAGGACAAATGTAAGTCCCTTTAGCTTTCCTTCATCGGAATTTTCCTCTACCGGTGGCATCTTTACACCACACTCTTTAAGCTCGGCAATAAGGTTTTTGCTCTCATTATGGCTGAAATATTCAACAATGCTCTCTGCCATAACATCGCCAAAGCCGTCTATTGAGGTGTAATCCTCAGCGGTGCTGTTCATAATATTTTCAATAGTATGAAGGTGCTGACACAGTAGCTTTGCCGCCTTTTGACCTATATGACGAATACCAAGGGCAAAGATAAGCCTGTAAAGCTCCTGACCTTTTGATTTTTCTATTGACTCAATAAGGTTAAGGGCTGATTTTTCCCCTTTCCTTTCCAGTCCAAGGACATCCATTGGAGTTAATCTGTAAAGGTCAACCGGTGACTTTACAAGACCTGAATTTACAAGCTGTTCCAGTACTGACGGACCAAGTCCCTCAATATCCATAGCGTCACGGCTGATAAAGTGTATAAGATGTCTGAGGAGCTGTGCCGGACATTCTGTGTTGGTACAGCGAATTGCCGACTCGTCACCATCTCTTGAAACTGTACTTCCACAGGACGGGCAAGTTGTTGGAAATTCAAATGGAACGGTATTTTCTCCGTGACACTTTAGAGAAACAACCTCGGGGATAATTTCTCCGGCTTTACGGATTACAACTGTGTCGCCGATTCTGATATCTTTTTCCTTTATGAAATCCTCGTTGTGTAAAACTGCTCTGCTTACTGTTGTGCCTGACAGATTAACAGGCTGAAAAATTCCCACAGGTGTCAATGCGCCTGTTCTGCCAACATTGATTTCAATGTCAAGGAGCTTTGTTTCCTTTTCCTCGGGAGGATATTTATATGCCTCTGCCCATTTTGGGAACTTTGCTGTACTGCCTAATAATTCTCTTTGAGAATAATCATTCACCTTTACAACTGCTCCGTCAATAGGAAATCCTAACGTTCCACGAATATTGTTGATGTGTTCGATTTCCTCTATTGCATCCTTAATATCGTCATACAAATTATAAAATGGCGGAGTTGGAAAACCCATTTCTGTAAGGTAATCAAGACCTTCCTTGTGGGTGTTTATCTCCACACCTCTCACTTGCTGAATATTGAAGATAAAAATATCCAAATTCCTCTGTGCGGTAATTTTTGAGTCCTTTTGTCTAAGTGAACCGGCGGCGGCATTTCGTGGGTTTTTAAAGGTTTTTTCCTCGTTTTCTTCCTGATACTTAACAAGTTTCAGAAAATTTTCGTCAGACATATAAACCTCGCCACGGACTTCAAGAAATTCCGGAGCTTTTTTCAGCCTTTTTGGTAGTGACTTAATAGTTAGGAGATTATCTGTAATATCCTCACCTGTTATGCCGTCACCTCGTGTTGAACCTCGGACAAATACTCCCTTTTCGTATTCACAGGAAACGGAAAGACCGTCAATCTTAGGCTCAACAACATATTTTGTTGCACCCACAGTTTCACGCACTCTGCGGTCAAAGTCAAGGAGTTCACCGTGACTAAAGGAGTCGTGCAGACTTGCCATTTGAACTGTGTGAGTTACAGGGCTGAACTTCTCCCCTGCATTTCCTCCCACATTTTGTGTTGGGGAATCGGGGGTTACAAGAGATGGATATTCCGCCTCAATATTTTCCAGTTCCCTGAGCATTTTGTCATACTCAAAGTCTGATATTTCAGGGTTGTCCTTGTTATAATAGAGGTTGTTATGATAGGTTATTTCTTTTCGCAGTTGTTCTGCTTTAACCTTTGCTGTTTCAAAATCCATAATTACTACTTTCTGTTAACATCTGATGTGCCTTTTTCCCTTAAATAGGTGGATTCAAGGTCAGATAGATGAAGTTTTACTGCAAGTGGATATTTTTCATATGCCAAGCTGATGGAATATCCACCGCCCTCGTCAAAACCGCCCATATGCCAGCGAATAGCCATAGCCTCCTCAAGCTTTAGTCGCATTTTTCGCTCTATAAGGAATACTGACTTTTCGCCGTGACCGTAGGGAAATTTGTCCTCAACTGCAAAATAGGGAACTTTTTCCCACTGTCCTGTTGTTTCGTTCTTAACATTACGGGTACTTACCTTGTAGAACTCAGCCTTGCAAAGGTCGTGGAGAAGTGCTGATATTGTAAAGCTTTCTATATCGTCAGTTTCTTCGTCAAAGTGCTTTTCCATTAAGGTTTTATAGACGGAAATAGAGTGGGCGCAAAGTCCACCCTCGCAGGCATAGTGAAATTTACTGCTTGCAGGTGCTTTAAAGAAGTCGGTTTTTTCCATCCATTTAAGCAGTTCTTCACTGCCCTCTCTTGATATGTTTTCCTTATAAATTCTAATAAATTCTTCTTTATTATTTTGTATTTCTTCGTGTGTCATATTCCCCTCCTAAAGTAAATTTTCGTCATATACAGCCCTCATTCCGCCAATAAATTTTGGTCGGGTTCTTGCGGCTATGATGATTGCCTTGCCGATTTTTTTGTGAGTCATCTTTAGAGGTACTGCTGTTTCCTTTAGGTGCATACCAATAAGCACCCCTCCAATATCTATTCCGGCATCAGCCTTTATATGCTCAACCATTACAGGGTTATCAAAAAGGCTAAATGCAGTTGTGGCGGATGAACCACCTGCCTTTGGCTGTGGAACAACATTCACCCTTTCAAGACCTAACTTATCGGCAAGGGATTTTTCTACAACTAATGCTCTGTTAAGGTGTTCACAGCACTGAACAGCCATATAAACACCCATTGACTTTAGTGTATCGTAAAAGGCACTGTACACATCCTTGGCTAAAGCAAGGTTGCTGTCGGTACCCATTGGACTTCCGTTTATTTCAGAGGTGGAGCAACCAATTACAAGGATGTCGTCCTTTTTCAGGTTTGCCTTTTCGATAACCTCATTAAATACTTCTCTTGTTTGTTCAATTATTTCATTATTCATAAAGTCACCTCATAAATACTAATATTTTATCATATATTCGTATTATTGTACTAATTCCTGTTATTATAAAACAGAGGCACCAAAAAAGGTGCCTCCTTTTATCTTTATAGATTAATTATTCAGCAGTTTCTTCTTCAACCTGGGCAGGTGCCTCTTCTACTGTTTCTTCAGCTGTTTCTTCTGCTGTTTCTTCTGCAATAAGTGCACGCATAGAAAGTGAAACCCTCTTCTTTTCAAAGTCGATAGCAATAATTTTTGCCTCAACCTCGTCGCCTACTGCGAGAACATCCTCAGGCTTTTCAATTCTCTTGTTAGAAATTTGGCTGATGTGGATAAGACCGTCAATACCCGGAATAATGTTTGCGAATGCACCGAATGTTGTAAGACCAACAATCTTGCACTTTGCAACTGTTCCAACAGGATACTGATTTTCAAGGATGAACCAAGGGTTGTCCTCGTCCTTCTTGTAACCAAGAGAAATCTTCTTTGTTTCTTCGTTGATGTCCTTAATGTAAACAGCAACCTTGTCACCAACATTAACAACCTCTGATGGGTGCTTAATTCTTGACCAGCTAAGCTCACTGATGTGAATCATACCGTAAACGCCACCGATGTCAACAAATGCACCGTAGCTTGTGAGGGACTTAACTGTACCCATATATGTATTGCCAACAGCCAAAGATTCAAGTAACTTTGCCTTTTCTTCTGCTCTCTTTTCCTTGAGAACAGCTCTGATTGAGCCGATTGCTCTCTTTCTTCTGCCCTTCTTGGAAACCTCAAGAAGTCTGAACTGAACTTCCTTGCCAACTAACTGGGAAGCGTCCTCGTCACGAGTAAGAGTTGCCTGAGAAGCAGGGATAAAGATACGGTTACCCTTTAGCATTACAATAACGCCACCGTTAACAGCCTCGATAACCTTGCCTGTAAAGATTTCATCGCTCTCAGCAAGAGCCTCAAGCTCTTCCCAATTCTTCTGAGCGTCTACTCTCTTTTTGGAAAGCATAATTGTACCCTCTTGGTCGTTAGTCTTCATAATAAGAAGCTCAATTTCGTCGCCAACCTTGAGTACATCGTTGGCTGTTACTGTTGGGTCGAAAGAAATTTCGTCGTTAGGAATATATCCTGCCTGTTTTCTGCCAACATCAACAGATACATCACCGTTGGCTGCGATGCTCATAACAGTACCCATTACCCTCTCATTTGTATTCATACTCTTTAGAGATTCTTCAAGCATCTCCTCAAAGCTCAATTCATTTTCATTCACGCTGGATGTGTTTACTTCACTCATTTTATCCAGAACCTCCTTAATAATCCTTGCCGGTGTTGACGCACCGGCTGTTACGCCTATACTATCTGCCTTACTTATCTCTTTTACCGGTAGTTCCTCTGCAGTTTCAATAAAAAAGGTGTTTTTGCAATTTGAAGAGCAGATACTATATAGTTTAAAAGAGTTTGAGCTGTGTTTATCGCCAATAACAAACATCATATCGACTGTTTTTGAAATTTCAGCCGCCTCTTTCTGGCGTAAGGTCGTAGCATTACATATTGTATCAAAAATTTTTGCATTTGTATAGACATTTTTTAAACTTTTTATACTTTTTTCCCATTCTTTTAGGTCAAAAGTTGTTTGTGCTACAATTTTTATGAAATTATTTTTCTCTGGGGGAATTATTTTAAAAATTTCTGCCAATTCTTCTAAATTTTTAAAGGTATAACACTTTGCATTACAATGTCCTATTATCCCCTGAACCTCAGGGTGTAGCTTGTCGCCGGCTATTATTACAATTTCGTTTTCCTTTGCCTCTTTCACAATTTTGTGAATTTTTGCAACGAAGGGACAAGTGGCATCAACGTAGTTTAGATTTTTTTCCTTTATATTGTCTATCACCTCTTTGGAAACTCCGTGGGAACGAATCACAACTGTGTCGTCCTGTTTTGCCTCATCAATGGAGTCAATGGCAACAACACCTTTTTCGTTAAGCTCCTGTACCACCTGCATATTGTGAATAATCGGACCCAGTGTGCATACTGACTTATTTTCGTCAACAAGCTTGTTAACAATTTCAATCGCCCTGTTTACACCAAAGCAAAAACCCGCTGACTTTGCAACAATTACTTTTTTCATTTATCCACTCTGTCCATTTCTCTAAACTTTGTAATTTCGTTCATAATTATTTTTGAGGCTGTACGAAATTCCCTTGGTGACGGCTCTTCATCGTTGCTGAAACCAAGCTCCTCGTATGATAACGGCTTTCCTATACGGATAACACGCTTTGCAAAGACGCTTTTGCTTTTGCCAACAACGGTTATACACATTGGAACAACAGGTGCTTTTGTCTGACGGGCAACAACTGCGCATCCGCTTCTTGGTCGCAAAAGCTCACCTGTTTTACTTCTTCCGCCCTCAAGGAAAATTGTCATTACCTTTCCGTTGTTTATTAAGTCCTCCCCTGTTGCGATAGCCTTACCGTCATTTGCACCCCTTGTAACAGGGAATGCACCGAGCACTCTGATTAAAGCACCAAAGAAAGGATTTCTGAAAAGCTCTGACTTTGCCATAAAGAAAACTCTTCTTTTGTGGGTAAGTCCAACAAACACAGGGTCTGTGTATGAAAGGTGGTTACAGGCTATTATGTAACTGCCGTCCTTGGGGAGCTCGCACTCCCTAATGGTCTTGTAGCGAAAAATCAGTTTGAATATGGGAAGAACAATAGCCTTGCAGACTTTGTAAAAAATCAGATGTTCTTTTATCTTCATTTCTTTTGACTTTGACATTACATTCTCTCCCTTATAACCTTAAGTAATAAGTTTTTTGACCCTTCAAAGTCATAGTCGCTTGTGTCGACGATGATGCTGTCCTCGGCCGGTTTTAATGGAGCTATTGCACGGTGGCTGTCATTGTAATCTCTTTCGTTTACATCCTTAAGCACATCTTCGTAGGAAACATCAATTCCCTTTTCAATGTTCTCCTTATATCTCCTCATTGCTCTCTTTTCGGCAGATGCTGTAAGGAAAATTTTGATTTTGGCATCAGGAAGTACTACTGTACCGATATCCCTGCCGTCCATAATAACATTGTCGTTTTTAGCCATATTACGCTGTAAGTCAAGCAAAAATGCCCTGACCTCAGGTATTGCAGAAACAGCAGAGGCATACATAGATGCCTGTGGAGTTCTGATATATCCCGAAACATCCTCACCGTTAAGTAGAACAATTTGAGTTCCCTCGTCGTTAAAGGCAAGCTTTACTTCGATTTCATTGAGAAGTGACACAATGCCATCTTTATCCTCCTTGGAAATTCCCTTTCGTGAGGCGGCAAGACCGATGGTTCTGTACAAAGCTCCTGTGTCAACATAGATGAAAGAAAGCTCCCTTGCAACCTCCTTTGAAAGTGATGATTTTCCTGCCCCTGCAGGTCCGTCAATAGCAATTGCAATAGACATAGTTTTATCCTTCCTTTA
>JBJEOZ010000256.1:0-3292 GCA_051880975.1 Ruminococcus sp. | reverse complement strand
ACAGTTGTTGAAAATGTACATGTTACCGACAGCCTGATGACGCTATCATACAGATTAAACGACAATTCACATTGTGAAGAATAGTTATTTTCGATGAACAGCCACCTATAATGGGTGGCTGTTTTTTTATGATAAATGCAAAGTATTACATACAAAAGTATAGGGACTGTGCAAATGTACAGTCCCTTTAATTATAAATTATTATAATTCTAATACAGAATTATTTAGTATCCTTTTTAATTTCCTTTGAGCCTAAGTCCTCGTCAGATGTGAACTTGTAGTCGTTGCCGGGAATGATTGCATTGAGGATAATTCCTACAAGTGAACCAACTGCAAGACCGGAAAGTGAAATTGTTACTTCGCCGATTGTAAATGCGATTGCACCTGCTGTTGAGTATGCAATTCCGATTGAGAGAACAAGGATAAGAGCCATAATAAGCACATTTCTCATATTTGTAAAGTTAACCTTGTTTTCAACAATGTTTCTAACACCTACAGATGAAATCATTCCGTAGAGAACAAGTGAAACACCGCCAACTGTTGCTGCAGGAACAGAAGAAACTACTGCTGCAAACTTTGGTGAGAATGAGAACAAGATTGCAAAATATGCTGCAATTCTGATAACTCTTGAATCAAACACCTTTGTAAGGTTAAGTACGCCTGTATTTTCGCCATATGTTGTGTTTGCAGGAGCACCGAAAAGGGATGCAAGGAGTGTTGCAGCACCGTCACCTAAAAGTGTTCTGTGAAGTCCGGGGTCAGCAATACAGTTTTTGCCGATTGTTGAGGAAATTGCAGAAACATCACCGATATGCTCAACCATTGTTGCAAGTGCAATAGGTACGATTGTGATGATTGCTGTTGTGATAAGTCCCCAGTCAGTATTTCCATTTGTGAATACGCTGAATACAGTGTCGTCATACTGGAATGGAAGTCCAACCCAAGCAGCCTCTTTTACTGCTGTAAAGTCAACAAGACCAAGGCAAACAGCTACAATGTAAGAGCCGATAACACCGCAGATGATAGGGATAATCTTAATCATACCCTTGCCGAAGATGTTGCAAACAATAATTATTAAAATTGCTGTAATTGCAACAATCCAAGATAAGCCGGCGTTGTCACCTGATGAGGAACAGCTGTTAATTGCAGAAGGTGCAAGTGTTAAGCCGATTGCAATAATGATTGGACCTGTAACGATTGGTGGGAAAAACTTCATAACTCTGTGAGCACCAAAGCACTTGAAAAGAGCAGAAAGAATGAAGTAAAGGATTGTAGCACAGGCAACACCGATACAAGCATATGGCAGCTTGTCAGCCTCACCGTTAGGTGCTATTGCTGCATAGCCTGCAAGGAAAGCAAAGGATGAACCTAAGAATGCAGGTACTTTACCCTTTGTGAGCAAGTGGAACAACAGTGTTCCAAGACCTGCAAACAGCAAGGTTGCGGAAATTGACAGTCCTGTGATGAGAGGAACAACAACTGTTGCGCCAAACATAGCGAACATATGCTGAAGTCCCAATACAACCATTTTGCCGCCGCCAAGCTTACGGGCGTCATAGATTGCTTCGTTAGAGATTTGTTTTTTCATTGTTTTACCCCTTTGTAATTATTATTTAAAAGTATAAACTTTTAGTTACCCGCAATTCGCTTACATTCCTTTGCCTCACAAGGGTTGTTACTGCTGTCCAAAAAAACAACAGAGGGCTTGTGGTCTTTTGCCTTTTCCTCATCAATAAGTCTGTAAGCCATAATAATGATATGGTCGCCGACTGACACAAGTCTTGCAGCGGCACCGTTGACGCAGATTATTCTGCTGCCCTCTTCCCCTGCTATTACATATGTATCAAATCTTTGACCGTTTTCAACATCTACAACACTAACCTTTTCGTACTCCAAAATGTCAGCCTTGTCCATAAGCTCCTTGTCAATGGTAATACTGCCAACATAGTTTACATCAGCCTCTGTTACCACTGCCCTGTGGAGCTTACTCTTTAACATTGTAATCATTTTATTACCTCTAATCTATTAAAATCCAGCCTTTTTCATAACATCCAAAAGGTATTCAAGCTGGGTATTATCGCTGTATTTTTTGTAATTTTTCAAATTTCTTTTATAGTTCTTTTTATCTTTTCCAAAAAGTAGTTTTATGTTTCGATGTACCCATATAAATGGCAATATTACACCTGTTTTCTTTAGTGACGGATATTCTTCAATGAGCCTTTTCCTGGGCGGGAAAATTCGCCTAATAATATAATTTTCTTTCTCGGAATTATTCAGGTATTTTTGCTGATACTGGAGTTGCTTGTTGTAATAAAGCACTTCCTCCCTGCCGAATAACAGGCTTGACATAATAAAAACATCAACATCATCAAAGATTATATCGGTGTCCCCGCTTTCAAAGTACTGTTTGCATTTTGAAAGGAGCATTTTGTAGAACTTGAAAGTACCTGAGGATTTCAGCTTTTCTTCAATATATTTTTCGTCAAGAGAATTATACAGATGCTTATGAAGATTATAAACATCAGCAACCATCCTTATTCCCATTCCACCAAGGTCACGGAAATGCTTTGCATAATGCTCTATTATATAGACAAAATGGTCGTTAACAGAAAACTCATAGGTGTGGGATTTGCCCTCTTTCAGCCTTGCAACATCAAAAAGGTTATCCCCCATTGTAGTGTCACGAAATTCACCATTGTCACCGTGAAGTTCAATTTGGACAAATGGCTGTTGGACTATCACAAGTAAATCATCAGTTTCTTCAAGCACCTGATAATCCATTGACAGCACAAGGCTTTTTATCCTCTTAATGTCTGTCTTTCTGATATGAATATCAACATCATTCATCACACGAAAGTCAGGTTGTTTGTAGGCATCCTTAATGAATTGACCTTTAACAAGCAGATTGTCTATTCCCTGTTTTTCAAAGGCGTCAATCAACCTTTGAGTTGCTACAAATTGGGATGCGTCCTTCATCAGCATAAATTTTCTGTACTTAACAAAGATGTCAAGGTCGTTTTTTGGCACATTAAGGTCTAAATACTCTAAAGCATAGGATACCATATTGGCTATGCCGTGTAAAGCGGTAATCTTGAAAATTTCACTGTAATTTATTTCTAAATCAGAAATATCACAGGTTGAGCTTTCAAAAAGCTTTGAAAGTATTTTGAGTATAAAATTGTATTCTCTTTTCTCCTGCTGTGTAAATTCCTGTTTCAAATCAAGTTTCCTTTACAACAATCTTTTTATCCTCAATAATTACCTCTTTGTTACATATGGACAGAGCAGCCTT
>JBJEOZ010000255.1:0-16104 GCA_051880975.1 Ruminococcus sp. | reverse complement strand
CGCCTCACTTCCTCCTGAAGTAAAATAAATTGTGGATGGCTCTGCGTTTATACATTCAGCAATATCTGCCCTGGCATTCTCTAAATACTCTTTAGCCTTTTGACCTATGGAATGAAGAGAACTGGGATTGCCGTAATCTTCCTTAAACAAAGGCATCATAGCCTTTAGGGCAGAGTCACTTATTTTTGTGGTAGCTGCATTATCAGCATATACTAACACATAAATCACTCTCCTATTTCCTATAAAATAACTAGGAATAAAATAACACATAATTCCTAACTTGTCAATAGGAATTATGTGTACATATGGATATATTTATACATTTTAACGGCATCAAAGCCTATTAAAGCCTGTTATGTCCTTGATTACTTCCCCGGCAATTATCAGTCCTGCAACGCTTGGAACAAATGCTGTTGAGCCGGGGACAACCTTTTTGCTTGTTTCTTCATCGCTTGGCAAAGGGGTCATTGGTGGTTCTTCGGAATACACCACCTTTAGCTTTTTTATTCCCCTCTTTTTAAGGGCATTTCTCATTACCCTTGCAAGGGGGTCAACCTTAGTTTTGAAGATGTCGGCAACCCTAAAGGCTGTTGGGTCAAGCTTGTTGCCTGCACCCATTGATGCTATTAAAGGAACATTAAACTCCTTGCACTTTACTGCAAGTTCAATTTTGCCTGTTACTGTGTCGATTGCGTCAACAACATAGTCGTATCGTCTAAAGTCGAAATCATCTGAATTTTCAGGGAGAAAAAAACAGTTGTGTTTGTTTACTACTGTGGAGGGTGAAATGTCCTTAATTCTCTCCTCCATAACATCTACCTTTGGTCTGCCTATTGTGGAATGTAATGCGATAATCTGCCTGTTGATATTTGTAAGGGAAACATTGTCGTTATCCACAATGTCTATTGTACCCACACCGCTTCGTGCAAGTGCTTCCACAACATAACCGCCTACACCACCTACACCAAAGACTGCAACACGGCTGTTTTTCAGCTTGTCTACACCGTCGTCGCCTATTAATAATTCTGTTCGGGAAAATTGGTTTATCATTGTATCACCTGATTTATTGTATTGTTGGGGTTGTTTTTTTGTTTTGAGGGTAGTTTGTTTGTATCTTCTGACTCGTACTTTATTATCTAAAGACAAAGCAAGATGTATTGACTACTTTTTCGCTCCCTCAGTCGCCTTTGGCGACAGCTCCCTCATCCGATGGAGCCTTTGTTTAGTCCGTAATTTCACATAACCTGATAGTGTAGATTTAGGCACTACTGCTTTCCTTTCAGATTTCTCGGTGACTTCGTTTTCTCGGAATGACAAGGGGAGGGTTTGGAAAATGGAAAATTGAAAATGGAAAATTGTTTTTGGTTATTGCTTTGTTCTAATAACAGCAAGAGTGACCTTAGAATGACAGAGCGAAGTGGTGTTTTTCACTACAATAACAACAATGGTCGACAAGTGCCGACCATTACTTTATCTTATACATTTTGACTTAACAAATCCTCTATTGTTACACTTTCAAGGTAATTGTCGATTACATTGTCCAGCTTTTTCCACATTGGGAGGGTTAGGCAGTCCTGTGCCTCGCTGCAATTCATATCCTCACAGTTGACGCAGGCAACAGGTGCAAGGGAGCCTTCACTTGCCTTTAGCACCATACCAACTGTGTATTTACTTGCAGGTCGGTTAAGGCGATAGCCACCGTTTTTGCCACGAAGGGAGTCCAAAAGTCCCTCTTTGTTAAGGCTGGACACAATGCTTTCAAGATACTTCATTGATATTGCTGAACGGTTAGATATTTCTTTTAAAGAAATATATTCTCCGTTACTGTGCATCGCCAAATCTATCACCACACGCAGGGCATATCTTCCCTTTGTTGAAACAATCACGAAATCACATTCCTTTTAGTAATTGAATTTATGAAATCTTTGTTGGTGCCTTTGCAAGCCAGTCGGCTCCGCCACTTGACTTATCATCAAGCTTGAATGCTCCGCCGTCAGATGAAAGTACAAAGGTGTTTTCTACATAGTTGCCTGTTGTAAGGTCTGTTGTAGCGGCAATATATACATAGATGTATTTTTCGCAGGAAACAGTCTGTGTATAACCCGGAACGAAAGCAGTGTAGGCTGCACAGGTTGCCTGATTTTGGTCGTAGATAGCCTTGATTTCATCATCTGTGTAGGATGCTGAGAAGTAGGACTTAAAGGTTTCGTAGTCACCGTTTGCACAGGCCGACTGCAAATTGGAATAGAAGCCCTGTGCTGTTTCAACGGCGGTTTGGTCGTTTACAACAGCAGTTTCCAAATATTCGTCAATGGACTTTTCTGTTGTCGGAACAGTTGTGGTTTCTGTTGTCGGTGCCTGTGTTGTTGTTACAGGAACTGTAGTTGTAGCCAAAGGGGTATCACTTTCACTGCCACCGCCACAGGAAACAGCCATAATAATAATTAAGCAAATGAGAATTACTGCACAGCAACCGCCTGCAAGGAGTTTCCATGTGCGACTGTTGTCATCCTCGTCATTGCTGAAATATGTACTTTTTTTATTCCCTCTTTCAGAGGTTCTTACCCTCTTGCTTTTGCTTTGACTTCTGATTTCTCTTTCCTCAGGTGTAGTTGAATATGCGGATATATCCTCGTAAGCAACTTCCTCCTTTGGTTTATTGGAAACTCGTCTGTTAAAGGCGCTGTTGATTTCCTTTTCAAAGGCTTCAAGGTGCTCCGGTGCTTCGGAGCCGTCAATTCCCTTTAGAAAATCTGTTTCTTCCCCACACAGAGGACATACTGTATTGTTTATATCAATATCCTTACCACATTTTTTACAAAACATAATTTACTCCTTAATCTTCAAGTTTATGCCACCAAATAGAACTGCTTTCAACAGGGTTTCCGTATTCGTCATAGGACTGCTCCCCACTGCCCTGTGGTGCATTTATTGCTACCCAAATTGTACCGTTTTCCTCTACATAATAGTCCACAATTCTTTGGGAATTTGTATTCCATTCAAGGTAATGGCTTTGTCCCGTTGCACTGTGCTGGTCGTAGAACAAATCGGTATAGGCTGTAAAGCTGTAATTTTGTCCAACAAACTTTTTAGCCTCATCCTCTGCCTTTGTTTGCTTGTCTGTGACAGGGGCAATCTCCAAGGCAAATTCTATATTTTTATTTTTCTCTGTACCGTGGTTTTCAATGCCAAAGTAGTATTTCTTCTCTTTTTTCAGATTTGCAACAAGAACAGTCTGGTGGTTTTTGCTGTTTTCAACCTCTTCGCTTTTTATATCCCCCATAATTCCAAAATCATTGATTCCAAGGTATCCTTCAATGGATGCTGTTACGGTAATCTTGTAAGTGGAATTTTCGTAAGGCATAAAACTGAAAATATATCCTGCTCCGTAGCCTGCGTTTGAGGTTGTGTAGGTCTGTTTGTCGTTTGCTCTGACAGGTGTTACGGTAAGAGGTGTTGCATCTGCTGATGTTGGTGTAAAGCTGATGTCGTTATCTATTGCGTACTTCATTGCACTTGAACCGGGAACACCTTGAATGTAGGCTGTACCGCTGTCCTTTAGAATATTTTCTCCAATAGTTTCAACGCTTTCAGGCAGAAATACATCGGCAAAGCCCTCACAGGATGCAAATGCATAGGAGCCTATGCTCTTAACACCGTCCTGCATACTTACAATATGAAGATACTTACTGCTAAAGAATGCCCTTTCACCGATAGACTTAATTGTGTTGGGCAGGGTAACAGTCTTTAGGTTACTTTCGGCAAATGCTTTGTCACCAATAGCTGTGACAATATTTCCGTTGATTACATCGGGAATTTCAACAGTTGTATCCTTGCCGGTATAGCCTGTAATGGTAATCCCTGTGTCGTCCTCTGTGTACTTAAAATCTGTGGAGGAAAACACATTGATTATGCCTGTGTAGTTAAGGAAGAACACTCCACCCACTAAAACGGCAAGAATTATGATGATGGTGACAACCGCCCTAAGAGCCTTTCTCTTTGGCTTTCTTTCGTAGTCGTCATCATCAAACATATCGTCAGTATAGTAATTTTCTAAATATTCATCGTCATTGTCATAGGAAATTTTGGGACCATTGTAGGCTGTGTGACCTGGTGTAGTCCCTGACGAAGAATGTCTGCTGTTGTAGTTTTCGATTTTTTGCTTGGTGTTTTCTATTGCGTATGACTTTTCCTTTTCAGAGATAACATAGCCACAACCCTTGCAACTGCTAAAGGAGTTTCCGTTTTCTCTGGAGCATTTGGGGCAAATCCACACAGCACCTCACCTCACTTATTTTCTGTAATACTGCTCCTTATATTTATTCCACATTTCGTCGATTTCATCAGTGGAATTATTTTCTCGAGCCTTAAATATAGGGTCTATATACTCGCTGTACATAGATTTAGTTCTTTCAAAGAAATATCTCTTTAAGTCCTTGAAATCATCAAAACCAAAACCGGCTATCATAATAGTGAACACATCATCGGCAAGCTCATTGATAAGCCTTTTCAGAAGATGCTCCCACTGGGCAATACTCTTTGCCCTGTTAAGGGTATATAGCAACGCATACTCAAACTCCATTGGTGTGGAGAAACAGCTAAATGCACCGTCTGTTGCAGTTACAACAACAGAAGGACTTTCTGTTTTTACCGTTTTAATATTGATTTTAAAGTCTGTTTCGCCGTTGATAAGGTTGATTACCCTTGGCTTTTCGTCAGGGTTAATGGGGTTTACCTCTTCCACAAGGTCGTCCTCTGTGATTTGGCTAAGACCGGCATTATCAAGGAGATAACCCCTGCTGTTGCCTGCCCAAAGGTACTCAAACATAATGCTGTCCTGCTTTGAAAAGTCACAGGCGATTATGCTTGCTGTTGCAGGTAGCAACACCCTGTCATCCTCATTGCTAAAGTTCTTCTTTACCTTTTCAATGTATTTTTTAAGGTCAGAGCCAAGCTTTATGCTGTCCATTTCACTGAAGGTAAAGTTTCCGTTTTGGAACATTTTCAGGGTGCTTTCTGCTGACAAACGGGAGGCAATGTAGCCACCGCTTCTGCCACCAAGCTTTGAGTAGTTTGTGGAGTCCATTTCACCGTATCCGTCAAATACACCGATAAATCCACCGGTTTCGTTAAAGCAATAGCTGTAACTGTCCTCGTCCTTTACATCATTTTTACCGCTGATGGCAAGTGCCAGGTTTAGTCTTCTTATACCGGTTTTTACATCATTATAGTTATCCATAATTAACCTCTTTACAGTACTTTTAAAAATTATTTCCTTTTCCTAATTGCAATCTATTTATTAAATCTAAATTACTAAATCTCAATTTCATTATACAAAAACACAATTATTTCATCAATGTTTATGACCATATTGTAACTTTGCATTACAACCCATATTTAAACTGTTAATAACTAAAATTATCAGCAATTTTCAAGCTCGCAAACGATAACTGTTATATTGTCATTGCCCCCTGCACAAAGTGCCTGAGAAACAAGTATGTCCGTTGCGTCTGTCACGGTTTCAGCCACATGACACAATGCACCAACCTGTTCTATATTCAGCTTTTCGGTTAGTCCGTCAGAGCAGATTATGTAGCGGTCGCCGGGTATGTATTCCTGAAAAGAAATTGCAGGGTCAAGGGCTGACCTTTCCTCTTTCATACCAATATATTGGGTGATGATGTTGTTGAAGGCAAGCTCCTTTGGGAGAACATGGTCAACAGAAAGCTGATGAATTTTCCCGTTGTGAAGTCGGAAAACCTTTGAGTCACCTACATTGCCGATGTGTATTCCCCGATTTGTGAAAACTGCTCCGGCAAAGGTGGTACCCATACTTTCAATTTCGTTATCCACAGCATACTGCCTTACGCTTTGGTTAATACTGCGGGTAAAGTCAAGAATTTTCTCACCCACATTCTCGCCGGTAAAGACGGCACTTTTTGTTGCGTTAGAGGCTATTGATGAGGCAACCTCGCCCTTTTCCTCTCCGCCTATACCGTCAAAAACAGCAAGCATTTTGTTGTCCCTGCTCAGTATTTCTCCGGACTTTGAGTAGGCTTCATCATCCTCATACGGTCTGGTGTAACCGTCACAAAACAGGTTGTCCTCGTTGTGTGTGCGGGTGTTTCCGACTACACTCAAAGCGTGATATTTAATTTTGTAATGATTATCCTCCATACAAACCACCACAATTCCTTATATTTCCCTCAAATAATTATATAATTATATCATATAATACTTTAAATTTCAACATAAGAATAATAATCCCTAATAAACCGAAAAAAATCATCACTGAAAAAGCGGAAAAAGGCGGAATAATCCGCCTATACTTAATCCATTATTCCAATAAAGCCGAATGCATATTCCAGCAGTGCCTTTGTCAAAGTGATTGCAACAGTATTTTCGCTGTTTGGCACAGCGTCTTCCTTCTTAATATTCACATCAGATACATCTGCGGTATCCTTGTATTCAAAAAGACCTGTTATAGTCTTTGGAATATTAATTTCCACATAGCTTTTGTCCTTTTCCTTGTATGTTGATAAGGACATTCCGGAAAGCTCTCTTTTCATAATGTAGGAGCCGTCATAATAAACTGTGTAGGTCATACCCATAGACTTGTCCTCTTTTGCAAAGTCGGACATTTCTCTAAAGGTATTAACAGCCTTTTCTGTGTCAAAGCTATCCTCCCACAAAAATTCAAGGTAACCTGAATAAACCTTATCAAATATGATACGGGTTCTCTCATCATTTTCAAGGCTGTTTGCAATGTTTTTGTATATTTTTGAAAGGGCGTCACCTGTTATTTTAAAGGTTGTGATGTCACACTGAACACCTCTGTACTCACCTTTTTCTTCTGTAACATAACCGTTTTCCAAAGGCGATGCAATACAGTCCTTGCTAAAGCTGTATGCCCACATAATCAAATCCCAGTTGCTCAATTCTTCATCAGTTTTAGGGGCTGTTGTTTCTTCTTTTGTAGTTTTCTTTTTAGTCTTTGAAGAATTTTTCTTTGATTTTGAACTGCTGTCACCTGAAAGGTCAGTTACCACAGGGTCTTGGTTGTTGACGGAGCTGGACACAAGGTCACCCTGCTTTTGAATATCGCACATAAGGATTCCCAAAAAATCAAGGCTGGTCTTTAGCTTGTCCTGTGACGGGCTATAATCAATGTCCATACCGATTTTTGCGGTGTCTGCCCCTGTGAAGGACACTATGGAAGAAAAATCCTTTCCCACAGTAAAATCACCTGTTAGGCTGATGTCCTCGCCACTTAATTCGTACAGGTTATAACCCTCCTCAAAAAGGTAGTAGTCAACAGGTCCGAGAATAGCCTTTAGTATTTGATGCCTAAGTGCATAGGCTGTTATTCCGCCACCGATAAGTACTACAAGAAATACAATAAGTACAATTCCGCCTGTCCTTTTAAAGAAAGGCTTTTTCTTCTTTTTTGAAATTTTCTTTGACTGTTGGTCATTCTTTTTTTCTTCTGAAATGCTGTTTTCTTCATCGTCAAATTGTTCTGAAAAAAAGTCCTTTTCGTAATTTTCCACAATCCAAACTCCTTACTACAAACATAGTTTTTCAAAAAATTATATGTTTACTCGCTATGCTGAATATACAACAAAAAAAACAAATAGTCAACATAATACAAGGAAAACGCTGAATAAACAACAAAGCACGACTTTCGCCGTGCTTTGTTGCCTGTAAAAGATGGAAAATCCACCTTTTACAGATTTAACATTTAACATTTTTACTCAAGGGCGGTGTCAGGATGCCCTCTCGCAAAATAATCATAACACTACAAAATTTTTATGTCAATGCCACAGCACACATATTAATCTGCTCTTTACACTTCTTGTTAATTGTCCACAAACGAGATAAATAAATTTTGGTCAGTATTAATATACATAAAAACCACAAAACTATACAACAAAAATGACTGCCACAAATTTTCTTTGCAGCAGTCACTAAATTCAAATATTAATTAAACATTATTACCCAACTTGCGGAATCTATCGTATCTCTCCTGTGTCAGGGTATCAACATCTACATTCAAATTCTTCTCAAATGTACGGGCAATGAGCATTTTTAAGCCCTCAAACATCTTTCTGTCGTCAATACCGGCAGGCTCACGAATAATCCTCTCCACAACGCCAAGGTCAAAAAGATTGTGAGATGTGAGCTTTAGACATTCCGATGCCTCGGGTGCTTTTGTGCTGTCCTTCCAAAGGATTGACGCACAGCCCTCGGGGGAAATAACAGAGTAAATGCTGTCCTCTAACATCCAAACCTCGTCGGCAACAGCAAGAGCCAAGGCTCCGCCGGAACCGCCCTCTCCAATAAGAATGGATAGGATTGGAGTTTTAAGGGTCATCATTTCCATAATATTCTCGGCAATGGCAAGTCCCTGACCTCTCTCCTCTGCACCGATACCGGGGTATGCACCGCTTGTATCAACAAGGCAAAGTACAGGTCTGTGGAACTTTTCTGCCTGTTTCATAAGGCGAAGAGCCTTGCGGTATCCCTCGGGATTTGCAGAACCAAAGTTCCTTGACATACGCTCCTTTGTTGTTCTTCCCTTTTCAATACCGATTACGGTAACAGGCTGATTGTAAAGCATTGCAAGTCCGCCCACAATCGCCTTGTCGTCACCAAATCTTCTGTCGCCATGGAGCTCAAAAAATGAACTTCCAAACATTCTGCTAATATAGTCAACAGCGGTGAGCCTTTTTGCATCTCTTGCCGCTTGAACCTTATCGTATGCGCTCATTATTCCTTAACCTCCCCGCTGTGCATTGAAAGAAGTGAAGCCAAAGTTTTTTTCAAATCCTTTCTGTTAACAACAGAGTCAATAAAGCCTTTGTCAAGGACAAATTCAGCCCTTTGAAAACCCTTTGGCAGCTTTGTGTGGGTGGTTTGCTCAACAACACGAGGTCCTGCAAAGGCAACAAGTGCATTTGGCTCGGAAAGTATTATATCGCCCTCCATAGCAAAGGAGGCTGTAACACCGCCTGTTGTCGGGTCGGTGAGTACGGTTATATAGAGTAATCCCGCATCGCTGTGCTTTTTCACAGCGCCTGAGGTTTTTGCCATCTGCATAAGGGACATAATACCCTCCTGCATTCTTGCTCCCCCTGAAACGGTGAAAACAACAACAGGCAGACTGTTTTCGGTTGCATATTCAAAGGCTCTTGTAATCTTTTCGCCTGTTACAGTACCCATTGAACCCATCATAAAATCAGGTGACATAACACAAAGCACAATACTGTTGCCGTCAATTTCACATTTGCCTGTTACAACACTTTCCTTTTCTCGGCTCTTCTTTTTGGCACCGGCAAGTTTTTCGTCATACATAGGGAATTTTAGGAAGTTTTTGCTTTCCAAATCCTTGTCAAATTCCTCAAAGGTACCTTTGTCTGCAACAAGTGCTATCCTTTCTCTGGCTGTCATTCTAAAGTGGTGACCGCACTTGGTGCAAACACCCACGTTTTCCTTTAAATCACTTGCCAAAAGCATAGTGTTGCAGGATGGACATTTTACCCAAAGTGAATCAGGGACAAACGGTGTATTTGTATCTGCCTGTTCCGAACCCTCAAGCTCATTTTTAGGCTTTAAAAATGTGAATAAATCCATAAAATCACTCATTCCATAACCAATGATATTCACCGGTGTAATTATAAATTACAAGTAGTAATCAGTTGCAATTATCAAGTTAATCCGCCAAACTCAACCGATTATTTCTTTTTTCTTCTCTCTTCAAAATCAGCAATAAAGTCTGTGGTATAACTGCCGTCAATAAATTCCCTGTCGGATAATATCTCGATTTGAAGTTCCCTGTTATGGTCAATTCCGCTGATAGAAAGCTCGGAAAGTGCCATCTTCATCTTTCTTATGGCAAGCTCACGACTTCTGCCCTGAACAATAATTTTGCCAACCATACTGTCGTAAAATGGTGGAATTGTATAGTCCTGATAAATAGCGGTGTCAAACCTTACAAATGAACCGCCGGGAATATGGAGCTGTGTTATTTTACCACAGGACGGACGGAAATTTTTGTCGGGATTTTCCGCATTTATACGGCACTCAATAGCGTGACCGTGGAAGAAAATCTGATCCTGTGTTTTGTTTAGCTTTGTACCTGCGGCAACACGAATTTGCCACTGTACAAGGTCAAGTCCTGTTACCATTTCGGTAACGCCGTGCTCAACCTGAAGTCTTGTATTCATCTCCATAAAGTAGAAGTTTTTGTCCTTGTCAAGGAGGAACTCAACTGTACCAACGGAGTTGTAATTAACAGCCTTTGCCGCCTTTATGGCAGCCTCCATCATTTCCTTACGAATTTCAGGCGTAAGGGATGGACTTGGGCTTTCTTCAATAAGCTTTTGGTTTTTACGCTGAACGGAACATTCTCTCTCCCCAAGGCAAAGAACATTTCCGTGCTTGTCGCACAAAAGCTGCATTTCAATATGTTTAACAGGCTTTAGGAACTTTTCAATGTAGCATCCGCTGTCGCCAAAGGCACTTGCAGCCTCGCTGGAGGCACTTCTAAAGGAATTGAGGAAGTCCTCCTCCCTTTCCACAAGGCGGATACCTCGTCCGCCGCCACCTGAACGAGCCTTGATAAGTATTGGGTAGCCGATTTCTCCGGCGGCCTTCATAGCCTCGTTTTCATCCTCGATAACATCTGTACCGGGAGTTACGGGAACACCGGCAGCCTTCATTGTCTTTCGAGCCTTGTCCTTGTCTCCAAGGTCGCTAATCATCTGGGATGACGGTCCGATAAACACAATGTTACACTCCTCGCAAAGAGATGCAAACTTTGCATTTTCGGACAAAAGTCCGTAGCCGGGGTGGATAGCCTGAGCGCCTGAATTAACAGCGATTGTAAGTATTGACAGCATATTCAGGTAGCTGTCGCCAACCTGAGCAGGGCCTACGCAGTATGCCTCGTCAGCCAAGGAAACATGAAGTGCGTCCTTGTCAGCCTGACTGTAAATGGCAACAGTGCTTATGCCCATTTCCCTGCAAGCTCTGATTATTCTCACCGCAATTTCGCCACGGTTAGCAATTAAAATTTTAGAAAACATCTTAAAAATCTCCAATCACACAATGGGATGGTTTAAAGCTTTACTGCACAAATTATTTTACAGCAAAAGACATTTCTGCCTGAACATGAAGCTTTCCGTCAACATAACCCTTTGTGCTGATAAAGTAAAACGGTTCACGAATTCTTGTTACAGTTGCAACTGTTTCAAAAGTATCTCCCGGCTTAACAGGTTTCTTGAACTTAACTCCGTCAAGCTTTGTAAAGTAAGGAGTACCGCCCTTAACCTTATCTGCAAGGAGAACACAGCTTGCCTGTCCCATCATTTCGCAGAGGATAACACCGGGAACAACAGGGTTGCCGGGAAAATGACCCTTTAGGAAGAACTCGTCACCCTTTATGGTGTATCTGCCCTTTGAAGTATTTTCATCTATTACCTCAGCCTCTTCAACAAGAAGCATATTATCACGGTGGGGAATAATCTCCATTATTTCTTTTTGATTCATAATTTCACCTTTATCTTTCTGTTTGTGAAAAAATCACTTAACAGGAATGGTTAGGTGCATAAGGTAATTATGCACCTAAAGTATCTGCAAAAATTATTTTATTGCGAACAAAGGCTGACCAAATTCAATGATGTCACCGTTTTTGGCAAGAACCTCTGTGATAACTCCGTCTTCCTCTGCCTGAATTTCATTCATCAGCTTCATAGCCTCAATAATGCAGACTGTGTCGCCCTTTTTAACGGACTGACCAACCTTTACAAAAGGCTCTGCATCAGGTGAAGGAGCTTGATAGAACACACCCACCATTGGTGCGTCAATAGTTTTTCCCGCAGTATTTTCCTGTGGTGCAGGTGCAGCCGGAGTTGTAGTGACAGCCTGTGCAGTGGCAACAGTTGTAGTTGCAACAGGAGCAGGTGCAACTGCCGGAGCAGCTACAGGAGCCGGAACACTTACAGGCTCCTGAGGAGTATTTGCTGTAAATGTAACAGCGGGAGAAGTCTGCTTATTTCTCTCTATACGAATTCTTCTGCCCTTTTTTGTTTCTATCTCAAGAACGCCAAGGTCGTTTTTATTGGCAAGGTCAATCAACCTTTTAACATCATCAAGGTCATACTTTTTAAGACGAAAAACTTCCATCATTAATCCTCCTTATACTTTTTGAATATCAGACAAGCGTTGTGACCGCCAAAGCCAAGGTTTGTAGATGCCGCAACTGTCACATCTCTTTCAACAGCCTTGCCAGGTGTGTAGTTAAGGTCACATTCCTCGTCCTTTTCGCTGTATCCGATTGTGGGAGGAATAACTCCGTTTTTAAGTACCATTGTACATACGATTGCCTCAAGAGCGCCTGTTGCACCAAAGAGGTGACCTGTCATTGACTTTGTGGAGGAAACATTTACATTGTAGGCATTTTCGCCCAGGGCAATTTTGATAGCCTTTGTTTCGGTTACATCGTTAAGGTGTGTTGATGTACCGTGAGCATTCCAGTACCAGTCCTCTTCCCCTGTTACTCCTGCCTCTTTCATTGCAGTTTTAATTGCATTTGCAGGAACTTCTGCTGTTGCGTCCGGTGCTGTGATGTGGTGAGCGTCACAGGTATTGCCGTAGCCTGCAATTTCGGCGTAAATCTTTGCACCTCTATTTTTTGCGTGTTCGTATTCTTCAAGAATCATACAAGCACCGCCCTCACCCATAACAAAACCGTCACGGTTTTTGTCAAATGGAATTGAGGCAGTCTTTGGGTCGTTCCTTGTTGTAAGTGCTTTACAGTTTTGGAAACCTGCAATGGCAAGTGGAGAAACGGCAGCCTCTGCACCGCCTGTGATTACTGCGTCACAGTAGCCGTCCTTAACTGCGTGGAAAGCCTCACCAATAGCGTTTGCACCTGTTGCACAGGCTGTAACGATTGGCACACAAGGTCCCTTTGCCTTAAAGCGGATTGCGATTGTGCCTGACGCCATATTGGAAATCATCATTGGGATAAAGAAAGGACTGACCTTTCTTGCACCAAATTTTTCCATATTGATGGAGTTTGTATAGAAGCTTTCAAGTCCGCCAATACCTGAACCAACATAAACACCAAGCTTTTCGCTTTCGATATTTCCAATAATACCGCTGTCCTCAACAGCCTCGGTAGCCGCTGCAACAGCGAACTGAGTGTAAAGGTCGTTTTTGCGGATTTCTTTCTTTTCAAAATATTTTTCAGGTTCAAAATTCTTTACAAGACCTGCTATTTTAACCTTCAGACCCTCTGTGCTGAATCTCTCTTCAGGGATAAAATCAATACCGCTTACGCCGTTTACAAGATTATCCCATGTTGTCTTCATATCGTTTCCCACAGGAGTAACTGCTCCTATGCCGGTTACTACTACTCTTCTCATATTAGCTGCCTTTCTCTATTTTATTTGTGCAGATGTATTTGCAAAATGTGTTACATTGCCATTCCGCCGTCAACACGGAGAACTTCGCCTGTGATGTAGGAAGCATCATCCGAGGCAAGGAAGCAGATTGCATTTGCAACATCCTCAGGTGTTCCTCTTCTCTTCATTGGAATACCTGAATCAATAGCCTCTTTAGCCTTGTCGCTGAGGGCATCTGTCATATCGGTTACAATGTATCCCGGTGCAATAGCGTTAACAGTTACATTTCTTGCACCAAGCTCCTTTGCAACAGACTTTGTAAGTCCAATGATACCTGCCTTTGATGCGGAATAGTTTGCC
Organism: Ruminococcus sp.; assembly: GCA_051880975.1. Taxonomy (GTDB): domain Bacteria; phylum Bacillota; class Clostridia; order Oscillospirales; family Acutalibacteraceae; genus Ruminococcoides. The sequence continues at coordinate 2,335 of JBJEOZ010000255.1, read as the reverse complement.
TGTCCTGCATTGCCCATTATTCCTACAACAGATGCAAGGGAGATAATTCTTCCGCTTCTCTGCTTCATAAAGTGCTTGTAGGTAGCCTTAATCATATTGTAGGTACCCTTTAGGTTAATGTTAATAACAGCGTCAAAGTCCTGTTCATCCATTTTCAGCATAAGCTTGTCCCTTACAATTCCTGCGTTGTTTACAAGAATGTCAAGACCGCCGAACTCCTCAATGATTGCGTTTACGGTTTCTGTTGCAGAGGCAAAGTCGGAAACATCGCTCTGATAAAACTTTGCCTTAGCGCCCATATCCTCAAGCTCCTTGATAGCAGGGGCAGCCTTTTCGCTGTCACAAATATCTGTAATAATAATTGTTGCGCCCTCAGAGGCAAGCTTTTTGCAGGTTGCAAAGCCGATACCCCTTGAGCCGCCTGTAACAACAGCAATTTTACCTTCTAATTTCATATATTACTCCTTGTCTGCCCTTAAATATTAAGAGCATCTAAATCTTCTTTATTTTCAACCTTAATTGCAGTTACATCCTTGTTAATCCTCTTTACAAGGCCGGTAAGAGTTTTGCCTACACCAACCTCAATAAAGGTGTCAACTCCCTTTGCAATTAAATTTTCTACTGTTTCCTGCCACTTAACAGGATTTTTGCACTGGTTTGTAATGAGGGACTTGTAGTCACCCTCATATGGCTGTGCTGTGTAATTTGAGTAAAGAGGAATCTGTGGGTCGTTAAGGCTTAGCTCGTCCAAAGCCTCCCCGAGTCCAAGAGCTGCCTCCTCCATATATGGAGAATGGAATGCACCGCTTACAGCAAGAGGAGTTGCTCTGCCCTTTTCAGCCTTGATTTTTTCGCAAAAATCATCCACAATATCCTTGTTCATTGCAACAACAGTCTGTGCAGGGGAATTGTAGTTTACAGGCCAGCACTCGTCAAATTCCTTGCAAATTTCTTCTATCCTCTGCGGAGTTAATTTCATAACAGCAACCATAGCGCCTGCTGTCTTGTTTGCAGCCTTGTCCATAAGCTCGCCTCTTTTGCACACAAGCTTAAAGGCATCCTCGTAGCTTAGCATACCGCTAAAGCCCAACGCTGCAATTTCTCCAAGGGAAAATCCCGCTAAATAATCAATATGTACGCCCTTTTCTGCAACAGCAGCGGCAGCCGCCAAATCGGCAATAAATACAGTTGGCTGTGTGTTTACAGTGACGGAAAGCTCTTCCTTTGTACCCTCAAAGCACTGGTGACTTGTACCGGGACGGATTGAGTCAGCCATATCGTAGACAGCCTTTGCAGCGGGTGAACAGTCGTAAAGCTCCTTGCCCATTCCGGGATACTGAGCGCCCTGACCGGAAAAAATTAATGCTACTTTACCCATTGTGACGCTCCCTTTAATGTTTCCTCAGCCTGAGCAAACATTTCTTCAATCATCTCTCTTGCAGGCTGTTCACGGTTTACCATAGCGGCAACCTGACCTGCAAGTACAGTACCGTTCTTAACATCACCTTCTCTTGCTGCAAGGCGAAGCTTACCTGTACCCATATTTTCAAGGGTTTCGTCGTCGCAATTAGTGCGGTCATATTCGCAAGCCTGATATTCCTTTGTAAAGCTGTTTTTAATAGATCTTACAGGGTGACCAAGTCTTTTACCTGTTACAACAGTATCAATATCCTTAGCCTTTAAAATCTTATCCTTGTATTCCTGAGCAATGGTACACTCGTTGCACACCAAAAATCTTGTGCCAACCTGAACACCCTTGGCACCAAGCATAAATGCAGCGGCAATCTGTCTGCCGTCGGCAATACCGCCTGCTGCAATAACAGGAATGTTTACAGCGTCAACAACCTGAGGAACAAGTGCCATTGTTGTAAGGTCACCAACATGACCTCCGCTTTCTCCTCCCTCTGCAATAACAGCAAAAGCACCACGCTTTTCAACCATTCTTGCAAGGGCAACAGAAGCAACAACAGGAATAACCTTGATACCCGCCTCAGTCCACATAGGCATATATTTTGTAGGGGTACCGGCACCGGTTGTAACAACCTTTACGCCCTCTTCAACAACAACCTTTGCAACCTCGTCTGCAAAAGGTGACATAAGCATAATATTTACACCAAAGGGCTTGTCGGTCATTTCCTTACATTTTCTGATTTCCTCACGAAGCTGTTCTCCGTTTGAGTTCATTGCGGCAATTAAACCAAGACCTCCGGCATTGCTTACACCGGCAGCCAGGGATGCGTCGGCAACCCAAGCCATACCGCCCTGAAATATAGGGAATTCCAAACCTAATTCTTTGTCAATGACAGTGTGTATCATCCTTGTACCTCCTAATGTT
>JBJEOZ010000254.1:0-3363 GCA_051880975.1 Ruminococcus sp. | reverse complement strand
CTACGCCAACTTCTTCATAACTCCTGTTTATTCAGCAAGTGCAATGATTATGGTACAGAACTATACATCACAGGATGCAGCGAATGAGGCGGCGGAAGAAGCAGCTCAGAACGGAATTGTTGACGATGAAAGTCAGCAACAGGATATTGTGGATTATGAAAACAATAGGTTTAAATCAGGCTCAACAAAGGTTTATGCCAGTGACATAGCTGCATCAACCACACTTGCAGAGTACTGTATTATTCTCTTTAAGAATAATGTTGAAATTCAGAATATGCTCAGCGGTTGCAGTATGGAAATTACACAGGAGGCGGAAAGTAACTTCCTTTGGATTACAATGCATTCCTCAAACCCTCAAACTGCCGCCGACACCTGTAACTCTGTTGTAAACAGAATTGCAGGAACAAAGACCGAGTCAGGACTTTTTGATGAAATTTTCTCCGCCGGTGGTGTAACAGCGGTAAAATTTGCCTCTGTTCCAACAGCAAGTACAGAACCTAACCTGAAGAATTACGCTTTGTACGGTGCAGCAGCAGGTTTAATTCTATCTCTGGTTATTTCCTTCATTATGGAAATCATTGATACAACCGTCAAGAATGACGACGACCTGTTTAAGATGTACAAGATTCCTGTATTCGGTGAAATTTTAGATTTTGATCAAAAGGGGGAGCGTGGCTATGAACATAAAAATGCCTATACTAAGCAAAAAGGATAAAAAAGGGAGCTACTCCTCATATTCCTCTAAAACAAGTTACTCAAACAGTAGTGACCCATCAGGCAAGTTTGCCATAATTGAAGGCTTTAAGATTGCCCGTACAAACATACAATTCTCCCTTTCAGCCTCAAACGAAAACTGCTTTGCAGTAACCTCTTGGAGTAAAGGTGAGGGAAAAAGTACTGCAACATCAAATATTGCAATATCCTTTGCAAAAATGGAAAAAAAGGTAATTCTCCTTGACTGCGACCTTCGTCGTCCAAACATTCACAACTTGTTAAAAATAGACAATGCCATAGGACTAACCTCTGTTTTGTGTAACGAAAACACCTTTGATAAGGTTGTCCAAAAGGATGTTTTGCCTAATCTTGATGTGCTTACAGTTGGTACAATTCCTCCAAACCCATCAGAGCTTATCGCATCTGACAATTTTTCAAAGCTAATCAAAACCCTGAAAGAGGAGTATGACTATGTAATAATGGACACAGCCCCAATCGGAATAGTAACCGACGCACTTCTCGTCAAGGATTTGGTAGCAGGCTACCTTGTAATAGTGAGAGAGGGTGTAACAACCCACGGCGATATTCAAAACTTCATCAGCAGTTGCAAAACTGCAGGTGCAAAGGTAATGGGCTTCCTCAAGGTAGGTTGCAACCCCGGTAACGGAAAAGCCGGAAAATACAGAAAGTACAACAGAAAGTACGGCTCCTACGACTATTACAGATACTATTAATATGGTAATTCACTTTCCTTGTCATTCTGAGGTAACAACACCCAATCCCCGTCATTCTGAGGTAACAACACCCAATCCCCGTCATTCTGAGGGAACCACACTCTCTCTGTCATTCTGAGGGAGCGTAGCGAGCGAAGAATCTGAAAGGAAAGCAGTAGTGCCTAAATCGACACTAATAGGTAATATGATAGTATAATTTCGCAAGCAAAATTAGTGGTAGAGGTAATGAATTCCTCGACAAGATGGTAATAACATGGAAATTTTCCATTTTCAATTTTCCATTTTCAATTTTCAATTTTCAAATCCCAACCCACCCTGTAATTCCGAGCGTAGATTATGTTGGCATCACCCCGCAAATTGCGGGGTTTCCTTTATAAAAAGCCCTGTATTTTTATTATTTTTGCAGAATATATTATACAATATTGCAAGATATAAATTTATACTTGCATTTTTTCTCTTAAAGTATTAGAATAGTAAAGGTGTAATTATAAAATTTTGAAGGAGAACGGATATGAAATATTCAGATATGACAAAATCCCAGCTTTTGGAAGAAAAGAAATATCTCGAACAAAAGTACAACGATTACAAGGCAATGAACCTCAGCCTTGATATGTCAAGAGGTAAGCCGGGCAGTGACCAGCTTGACTTGTCTGTTAAGATGCTTGACATTGTAAATTCAGGTCACAGCTGTCAAACAGCATCAGGACTTGACTGTCGTAACTACGGACTCCTTGACGGACTTCCATCAATCAAGGTGATTTTCTCACAAATGCTCCAGGTTCAGCCGGAGATGATTATGGTTGGCGGTAACTCCTCACTAAATATGATGTTCGACACAATTTCAACATTTATGGTGAAATCTCCTGTTGAGGGTGAAAAGCCTTGGCTTGAGGTTAAGAACAGAAAATTCCTCTGTCCATCCCCAGGATATGACAGACATTTTGGTATCACAGAGTATTTTGGCTTTGAAATGATTACCATTCCTATGACTAACGAAGGCCCCGATATGGATATGGTTGAGGAGCTTGTTGCAAATGACGACTCAATCAAGGGCATTTGGTGTGTTCCAAAGTACAGCAACCCACAGGGCATTACTTACAGTGACGAAACTGTTAAGAGATTTGCATCCTTAAAGCCAAAGGCAAAGGATTTTAGAATTTTCTGGGATGACGCATACTGTATCCACGATATTACAGATACTCCCGACAATCTTTTAAGCATTATGGGTGAATGTGAAAAGACAGGCAATGTGGATTTGCCAATCCTTTTCTGCTCAACTTCAAAAATCACATTCCCCGGCAGCGGTGTTGCTGCAATGGCTGCCTCTGCCAACAATATGAAGATGCTTAAGGATAAATATAAGTATCAGACAATCGGCTATGACAAAATCAATATGCTTCGCCATGTTCACTTCTTCGGCGACTTTGACGGTGTAAAGGAGCATATGAAAAAGCACAAAGCAATCCTTAAGCCAAAGTTTGACGAGGTTCTGAAACAGCTTAATAAGCACGTAAAGGAAACAGGCGTTGCTTCCTGGAACGAGCCTAACGGCGGTTACTTTGTTACAGTTGATGTAATGGAGGGCACAGCAAAGAGAGTTGTTTCCCTTTGCAAAGAGGCAGGAGTAATCCTAACCGACGCCGGTGCAACATATCCTTACGGAAATGACCCTAAGGACAGCAACATCAGAATTGCTCCGTCATTCCCGCCAAAGTACGAGCTTACAAATGCAATGGACATCTTCTGCGTTGCCACAAAGCTTGCAGCAGTAGACAAACTCCTCGAAAATATGTAATAAATTTTTAATAGGTTACAGAATTTTTACCTACTTTTATATGATTGCACAATAATCATACCTGTATTTTGTATTATTTTACAAAAAGTCTTGAAATACGTCACTGTGGCAATTATTATC
>JBJEOZ010000253.1:0-3375 GCA_051880975.1 Ruminococcus sp. | reverse complement strand
CTCAATGGCGTAAACTACCCATTCGGCTATGTTTACTGCGTGGTCGCCGATTCTTTCAAGGTACTTTGCAACCATCAAAAGGTCAATGCACAGCTCTGCATCTGTATCTTCCTTTATAATTGCAACAAGCTCGCTTTTTACCTTGTTGAAAAGTCCGTCAATTTTGTCATCACCCTCTATTGCCTCCTTGGCTTTGTCAAGGTCGTGGTTGCTAAAGGAGTCAACTGCTTTTTTTACAAGGCTGATTGTTTCAGAGAACATTTCGCTTAGGTGTAGCTTGTGGTGCAAACTGCAATTTCTTATGTACTTTGAAAGCTCTGTAATGTCTGATGCCTGGTCGCCGATTCTCTCCATATCTGAAATCAGCTTTAGTGCTGAAGAAACAGTCCTAAGGTCGGTTGCCACAGGCTGTTGGTGGAGCAAAAGACGCATACACAGGTTTTCCACTTCTCTCTCCTTGCGGTCAACCTCTTTTTCGTAATTATCCACCTCTTTAACAAGGGCAACATAGTTATCTTCGCTTTTGTCATTTGACAGTATTGTTTTTGCTGCCTTTTCAATAGCTTTCTCGCACAGGATTCCCATATCCTTAACGCTTACATATAGTTCGTCTAACTGCTTTGCAAAAATATCTCGCATAATTAACCAAACCTTCCTGAAATATAATCTTCTGTTTTCTTATTCTTTGGCTTATAAAAGATTTGATGTGTATCGCCGTATTCTATCACATCACCTAGCAAGAAGAATGCTGTTTTGTCAGAAATTCTTGCTGCCTGTTGCATTGAGTGAGTGACGATTATTATTGTGTAGTCCTTCTTAAGCTCAAGGGTTAAGTCCTCGATTTTTGATGTGGAAATCGGGTCAAGAGCAGAGGTAGGTTCATCCATAAGGATAACCTCAGGGTTAACTGTCAATGCCCTTGCAATGCAAAGTCTTTGTTGCTGACCGCCTGAAAGGGAAAGTGCTGACCTTTTCAGAATATCCTTAACCTCGTCCCAAAGAGCCGCCTGTCTTAGGGTAGTTTCCACAATCTCGTTAAGCTTGCTTTTTTTGCGAATACCGTGGGTTATGGGTCCGTAGGTCAGGTTGTCGTAAATGCTCATTGGGAATGGATTTGGTCTTTGGAACACCATTCCAACCCTTTTTCTAAGCTGGTTTACATCCATATCCTTGTAGATATTTTCTCCGTCAAGGAGAATTTCTCCCTCGATTTTACAATCCTCCACAAGGTCGTTCATTCTGTTAAGAGTCTTTAACACAGTTGACTTACCACAGCCTGAGGGGCCTATAAAGGATGTGATTTCTTTTTCATTGATTTTCAGGTCAATTCCTTTTATCGCCTTGAAATCTCCGTAGTGAAGTACAAGGTTGTTTATATCAAATTTACTCATATTTTCTCCTATACAGTGTTATGCCTTTATTATACCTTAGCAATTTTCTTTGCCACAAAGTTTGACAATGCGTTAATTCCCACAACAAGCAACAGTAGAATTACTGCAGTTGCATATGCCTGATTTGTAAAAAGTCCTTCGTTAAGTAAGCAGTACAGATGAACGGAAAGTGTTCTTGCCGAGTCCATAAGGCTTGTTGCTGTGTCGGCAACTGTTCCCGCAGTGTAAATCAGTGCGGCGGTTTCTCCTACAATTCTACCTATTGCAAGGATTACGCCTGACAAAATTCCCGGTACAGCCGAGGGCAGAATGATTTTGAAAATCGTCCTGAGCTTGCCTGCACCCAGTCCAAAGGAACCCTCTCGGTAGGAGTCGGGAACAGCCAAAAGTGCCTCCTCGGTAGTTCTGATTATGGTGGGAAGTACCATCATTGTAAGGGTAAGCACACCGGAAATCATTGAGTAGTTCCAGCCCAGGGTGATTACGAATGCCAAAAATCCAAACAGACCGAATACGATTGAGGGAATACCTGCAAGGGTTTCTGTTGTGATTCTGATTACCTTAACCAGCTTACTTCCCTTTTTTGCGTACTCAACAAGGTATATTGCAGAAAATATTCCTATTGGCACAGCAAACAGCAATGTTAAAAATGTGATTGACACAGTATTGATTATTGAGGGGAGCATTGACTGATTCTTTGAATTAAAGTGCAGACTGAAAAGTTCCCCTGTTATGTTTGGAATACCCTTTTCAAGTATGTAGACTATGATGAAAATAATTGACGCAACGGTTATTACTGCCGCTGTCACAAGTAAAATCAGCATTAAAAAGGAGAAAGGGTGTTTTAGGTATGTTTTTAGCTTTGTCATTACTTCTCCTTCTTTCTGACTATGATTGAAAAGCATATGTTGATAATGAGGATGAACACAAACAGCACCATAGCTGTGGCTATAAGAGCCTTTTGGTGAAGTCCCGATGAATATGCCATTTCCATAACAATGTTGCTTGTAAGAGTTCTTACACTGCTTGTTATTCCCCTTGGCATAATTGGTGTGTTACCTGCAATCATAACAACCGCCATTGTTTCGCCGATTGCTCTGCCTATACCAAGGATAATTCCCGACATAATACCGCTTTTGGCGGCGGGGATAACGGTTTTAAAAATACTTCTTTCTTTTGTTGCACCGAGTGCAAGTGCACCCTCGTAGTACATATCAGGTACTGCTCTAATTGAGGACTCTGATGTGTTTATTATTGTGGGCAAAATCATAATTCCCAAAAGTATTGACGCTGTGAGTATTCCCTTACCGCTTGTATTTGTAAGCTCCTGAATAATTGGAACAACAACAACTAAGCAAAAGAATCCGTAAACAATGGACGGAATACTTGCAAGTAGATTGATTAGGGGTTTTATCACCTTATACAACCTTTTGGGGCAATACTTTGCAAGAAATACTGCTGTTAACAGTCCAATGGGAACACCTATTATGATTGCACCGGCTGTAACATAGATACTGGCTACAATCATAGGGAAAATTCCGAATTCCCCTGAGGATGGTTTCCAATGAGTGCCGAAAATAAAATCAAAAAAACCTATCTTTCCAACAGCCGGTACACCGTTTGCAAAAATGAACAGACAGATAATAATTACGGCAATAATTGAAATACAGGCACATAAAAGGAAAACCATCTTCATTAATTTTTCTTTTATATTACTCAAATTAATTCTCCTTTTTAGTTGTGGTGAGTTTGCAGATAAACTTAAATTTTATTCTCACTAATGCTCACCAAAAAAAGTTGCCAAAAATATGGGCAGAGGTCACCCCCTGCCCAGAATTTTATTGTACATCTTCCCAAGTTGTTGATTCGCCAAGGTAAATGGACTTGATTTGGTCGGATGTCAGGGAGTCGATTGTATTTTCTTTATTTACAACAACCGCAATACCGTCCATTGCAATTTGCTTTGTTACAAGAGTTTTTGCTT
>JBJEOZ010000252.1:0-3379 GCA_051880975.1 Ruminococcus sp. | reverse complement strand
AGGACCGGTCAGAACAGGCAAAAGCACCTTTATAAAAAAGTTTATGGACACCATTGTCCTGCCCAATATAGAGGAAGAAAATCTGCGTATCAGAGCAAATGACGAACTTCCCCAGTCCTCAGGCGGAAGAACAATAATGACCACCGAACCAAAGTTTATTCCCGAAGAGGCAATGGAGATTTCTCTACCGGACAATGCCCATTTAAAGGTTAGAATGATAGACTGTGTAGGCTATGTTGTAAATGAGGCTATGGGCTATATGGAGGAGGATGTACCTCGAATGGTAAAAACTCCTTGGTCAGAGGAGGAAATTCCCTTTGACAAAGCCGCCGAAATCGGCACAAAAAAGGTAATAACCGACCACAGCACCATAGGACTTGTTGTCACCACAGACGGTACAATAAGCGATATTTCCAGAAATTCATATCAGGATGCGGAGGAAAGGGTAATATCGGAGCTAAAGGCGATAAACAAGCCCTTTGTTGTACTCCTTAATTCTGTTGATCCCCAAAGGCGAGAAACTGTGATGCTCAGCGAGGAGCTTTCTTCAAAATACCAAGTTCCCGTTATGCCTGTAAATTGCCTTGAAATGGAAGAAAACGAAATCAAAAGGGTACTTGCCCAGGTGCTTTTTGAGTTCCCAATACGTGAAATCAACATTGATATGCCAAAGTGGGTTGTAAATCTTTCAAAGGACCATTGGCTGAAAAGCGATATTTTTAACAGCATAAAGGACAATGCCAGAACAATCGAAAAGCTACGACAGGTTCAGGACACCTGTTCGGGTATAGGCAAGTGCAATTATGTAGAAAAAAGCGAGATAAAAGAGCTTGACCTTGGCAAGGGTGTTGCAGATATTTTACTTCAAGTCGAAAACAGCTGTTTTTACAAGGTTATGTCAGAGAAAACAGGCACCGAAATCAAGGACGAGGAGGCTTTAATGGAAAGCATCAGTATGCTGTCCGAAAAGCAAAAGGAATTTGACAAAATCGCCGCCGCCTATAAGGATGTGGAGGAAAAGGGCTACGGCATAGTAATGCCAACCCTTGATGAATTAACCTTAGATGAACCGCAAATAATAAAGCAGAGTGGTAAGTACGGAATACGCCTGAAAGCCTCAGCACCATCAATTCATATGATGAAAATTCACACCCAGGCAGAGGTAACACCTATCGTTGGCAGTGAACAGCAGAGCAGAGAGCTTGTGTCTTATCTCCTTAAAGAATTTGAAGAAGACCCATCAAAAATTTGGGAGAGCAACATATTCGGAAAATCAGTCCACGAGCTTGTAAACGAGGGACTTCACAACAAGCTGTACAGAATGCCCGAGGACGCCCGTAAAAAGGTAGGGGAAACCATAGAAAAAATCATCAATGACGGCTGTAACGGATTAATCTGTATAATACTCTAAAAACTAATTAACAAATTACAACATAACTTTCCCGAAAAATTGTATATTTTCGCAAAAAAATAAAAAACACCCCCATATTTATTGATAAAATACATAACTCATTGTATAATAATTATCATATGAAACTATAAATATGGGGGATTTTTATGGATATTAGTACTATCGTCGCAGCAAGCCTCAGTTTAGGTGAAAAGTTCAGTATTTCTATCACCACTTTGCTGACAGGCTTTGTTGTAGTTTTCGCTGTATTAATTCTGCTTATCGTTGTAATCTCAATATACGGTAAGATTTGTTATTCAGCACAAAACGCTTCTAAAAAGAAAAAAGAAAAGGCGGAACAGAGCAAAAAACAGGAAGCTCCTGCACCGGCAAAGACTGCACCGGCTCCTTCATCAGTATCCGGAATTTCCGACGAAATCGTAGCTGTAATTGCCGCAGCCGTCGACAGCACATACGGTGTTGGCAATGCTAAAATTAAAAGCATCAAAAAGTCACCTTCCGTTGGCAGACCTGTATGGGGTCAGGCAGGTGTTCTTGACAATACAAGACCATTTTAGTCGGAAAGGAAGTAAAAACTATGGAAATTATTAACGGATTTTTAGACGGTATAGTGGGCTTGTACCAGTCATCAGGTTTTGTTAAATTATCTTGGGAAAACTATGTTATGGTTGGAGTTTCGTTTATTCTCCTCTATTTGGCTATCGCAAAGGAGTATGAACCGCTTATTCTTTTACCACTTGCCTTTGGTATGTTGCTTGTAAACCTATATCCATCAATTATGGGCGCTCCAAACACAGAGTTTATCCTTATGGATGAGTTTAAAAAGACCCATGATGTGGAGTCGCAGTCGGTTCAGTACGCAACAACAGTCCTTAACGGACAAACCTACTATAATGTTCCATCCTACGGTGGACTTCTCTATTACCTCTATCAGGGTGTTAAGATGGGTATTTATCCTCCACTTATCTTCCTTGGTATCGGTGCTATGACAGACTTCGGTCCTCTTATCGCCAATCCAAAGTCCTTTATCCTTGGTGCCGCTGCACAGATTGGTATTTTCATCACCTTCTTTGGCGCTATTTTCCTTGGCTTTACAAAGGCTCAGGCTGGCTCAATCGGTATCATCGGTGGTGCCGACGGACCGACAGCTATCTTTGTAACAAGTAAATTGGCACCTGACCTTTTGGGACCAATCGCAGTTGCCGCCTATTCTTATATGGCACTTGTTCCCATTATTCAGCCGCCGATTATGAAGGCTTTAACAAGCAAAAAGGAAAGAGCTATCAAGATGGAACAGCTTCGTCCTGTTTCCAAGCTGGAAAAGATTATTTTCCCTGTAATCGTAATTGTTCTTGTTGCTCTCATTCTTCCTGACGCAGCTCCCCTTGTAGGTATGCTTATGCTTGGTAACCTTATGAAGGAATCAGGAGTTGTAGACAGAATTGCAAAGACTGCTCAAAACGAGCTTATGAATATCGTTACAATCTTCTTGGGCGTTACAGTTGGTGCAACAGCAACAGGTACTGTATTCCTCCAGCTCAACACTCTCAAGATTATTGCCCTCGGTCTTCTCGCTTTCTGTATCGGTACAGCCTGTGGTGTTCTCTTTGGTAAGCTTATGTGCGTACTCACTAAGGGCAAGGTTAACCCGCTTATCGGTTCAGCAGGTGTTTCCGCAGTTCCAATGGCTGCCCGTGTATCACAAAAGGTTGGTCAGCAGGAAAATCCTTCAAACTTCCTCTTGATGCACGCTATGGGTCCAAATGTTGCAGGTGTTATCGGTTCTGCTGTTGCAGCCGGTGTACTCCTCAGCGTAATCCCTCACTAATTTATAATTACTGTTAAATTTAAGGCTGTCGCTAACTCTTGTTTTGCGACAGCCTTTTCGCTATTTTATACTAATACCTGATAGAAAGTAGACAATCTTTGCGGTCTAATTTCCAGAGTACTGCGTTGTCGTCCTTGCAA
>JBJEOZ010000251.1:0-3391 GCA_051880975.1 Ruminococcus sp. | reverse complement strand
CCGATCTACACAAGGATATTTAGGGAAGAATAAAGTCCCCATAAAATGAAATAATATTTGCAGGACAGGGCTACCTGTCCTTCTTTAGTTTTATTATGCTCATTATTATTTAACATAGATTTAACATTGTGAAAGCATTATATTTTACATAGATTAGTTACAATGTAAAAGACAAATAATGTTTTTACTAATGGAGAAACGCTATGAGTATTTTTAATGTTTTGAATTTGGTGGGTGGACTTGCCCTGTTCCTGTTTGGTATGAACTTTATGGGAGATGCCCTTGAAAAGAGGGCAGGGGGTACACTGCAAACTGTACTTTCAAGAATAACCTCCAACAAATGGAAAGGACTTTTGCTTGGTGTTGCAGTTACGGCTGTAATCCAGTCAAGCTCTGCCACAACTGTTATGGTTGTGGGATTTGTAAACTCCGGCATTATGGCACTTGGACAGGCTATCAATGTTATTATGGGTGCAAATATCGGTACAACGGTGACCTCTTGGATTTTGAGCCTTACCGGTATCGAAAGTGACAATATCTTTGTCAGCCTGTTAAAGCCCTCATCCTTTACACCTGTACTTGCTTTAATCGGAATTATCCTGTTTATGTTCCTTAAGAGCAATAAAAGCAAGGATATTGGTCAAATTCTTTTGGGCTTTGCAGTTTTGATGTTTGGTATGGAGGCAATGAGTGATGCTGTTGCGCCACTTAAGGATGTTCCCGAATTTCAAAACATTCTTCTGATGTTCAGCAACCCGATTTTGGGTGTTATTGCAGGTGCTGTGCTTACTGCAATAATCCAAAGCTCCTCTGCATCTGTGGGTATTTTACAGGCACTTTCTTCAACAGGACAAATCACCTTTGGCTCTGCAATTCCAATTATTATGGGTCAAAATATCGGTACCTGTGTTACAGCACTTATCTCCTCAATAGGTGCAAACAAGGGTGCAAAGCGTTCTGCCGTTGTTCACCTTTGCTTTAACATTGGCGGTACAATTATTTGGCTGAGTGTATTTGAGCTTGTAAACCTGTTTGTAAACTTTGACTTTTTAAACGACCAAATCGGTGTAATGGGTATTGCTGTTGTACACACAATATTTAATGTTCTGTGTACACTTACATTCCTGCCTTTCACAAAAAAATTGGAAAAACTCGCCTGTCTTATCGTAAGGGACGACCACAAGGATCAGAAGTTTGAGGTGCTTGACACAAGACTATATGCAACTCCGGCAGTTGCACTTGAAAACTGTGCAAAGGTTGTTAACGAAATGGCTAACGAGGCTGTTTCATCAATCAAGGCATCCTTTGGACTTCTTATGAAGTATGACGAGGCTGTTGCGGAAAAAATCAAGGAGTCGGAAAAGACTGTTGATAAATATGAGGACAAAATTGCCAACTACCTTTTGGGGCTTTCAAGCCTTAGTATTTCCGAAAAGGACAGCCTTGCCATTTCAAAGTATCTCCACATAATCGGCGATATTGAGAGAATGTCCGACCATTCCGTAAATTTGGCGGAGTCAGCAAGGGAAATCAGGGATAAAAAGCTGACTTTCTCCGACAGTGCAAAGGCGGAGATTAAGACAATGTGCAATGCAGTGTTAGAAATTCTTGAATACACGCTCAAGACCGTTTCCGACAACGACCTTGTATCAGCCGCCGAGATTGGACCTTTGGAGGAGGTTATTGACGCACTGAAAAATAAGCTCCAGAAAAACCACATTAAAAGACTGCAAAACAACGGTTGCACCATTGAAATGGGCTTTATCCTGTCAGATATTACAACGGTTATGGAAAGTATTTCCGACCACTGCAACAAAATCGCCCTGTGCATTATCGAAATTCAAAGGGAAAGCCTGGGACTTCACCAGCAGAGCAAATACCTGAAAAAGTCCAATCCGCTGTTCCAGAAAAAGTATGAGGGATATTACGACAAATATATGACGGTTTAATGTCACCACAGGCTCCGTCAAAGGAGTATTCCCTTAGCAAGGGAATATTCGCTTAGTGAAGCCTAAAAGTGCCTACTTCATCACTATTACTTCTTACTTGTTATTTAAAAATAAAAGGGGATGTGACTTCTGCCACATCCCCTAATTTTTTGCTATAAATTATTAATTACCAATATCCAAGGAAGTGTTGCATCAGTAGGCTTACACCTGCTATTGCAATCCAACAGCAAAAGCCCATAAATATCGGCTTGCCACCCTTTTTAACAAGGTTTACAACATTGGTGTTAAGTCCTATTGCACACATAGCCATTGCAATAAAGAATTTTGCAAGGAACTTTGCAAAGGGAACAAAAGAATTGCTGTAAAACGCTGTGAAACCGCTTTCGGGAAGTACCGAAATTAGTGTTGTGATAAGTGACGCAATAATAAAGTAGATGATAAACCAAGGGAAAATCTTGCTGAATTTTACCTTTGAGCCTGTTTCTGTATTTGTTTTCTTAGCCTGTCTTGTGCGGATAAATGCAAGTACAAGTGTTATTGGTATGATTGCAATAGTCCTTGTCAGCTTAACTGTGGTTGCCTGTGCAAGTACCATTCCGTTTGTATCCTTCATACTGTCCCAAGCAGACGCCGCCGCAGTTACGGAAGAAGTGTCGTTTACGGCTGTTCCTGCAAAGAGTGCAAAGCCGTCATTGCTAAGACCAAGCATATTGCCAAGGGTAGGGAAGATAAGTGCCGCAATAATGTTAAACAGAAAAATAACCGAGATTGACTGTGCAATTTCCTCGTCATCAGCGTCAATAACAGGTGCAGTTGCCGCAACAGCAGAGCCACCGCAAATTGATGAGCCGACACCTACCAGTGTAGAAACCTTTTTGTCCATTTTCAGTACCTTGCAAAGGAAAAATGCAACGATAAGTGATGTTAAAATCGTCGAGATAATAACAGGCAAGGACTGTCCTCCAACGGAGATAACCGTTTGAATGTTGAGGGAAAATCCAAGGATAATTACCGCCCATTGGAGAATTTTCTTTGAGGTAAATGTAATTCCCTCTTTCATAAATTCAAGGGATGAAAATTTTGGGAAAATTGCAGAGATAATCATACCGATTACTATTGCAAATACAGGTGCACCGATAATTTCAAAGCTAAAACCGCCTAATGAAAGGCTCGCCAAAAAAGTAGAAAGGGTTGCAATCACTGCAGAAAGTACAATACCCGAACCCTTTTTCTTAATAAAATTCATTCTGTTTCCTCCTTACATAATTACAAATGTACTATACCACATATTGTAGCCAAAGTAAAACCAAATATAGATGATTTTCTGTAATTAACTATAATTAGGTGAATAAAAGATATATTTGATAAAAATATGTAAAGAAAAAGTATAAATTTTATTAATTTGTCACTTTACAATGTTAGTCTAATAAAGTAAAATATAA
>JBJEOZ010000250.1:0-16516 GCA_051880975.1 Ruminococcus sp. | reverse complement strand
TTGCAAGGACGACAACGCAGTACTCTGGAAATTAGACCGCAAAGATTGTCTACTTATTATTAGGTATTAGTATTATATCATCCAAATAGGAATAATTAAGTTTTCACGATTTATGGCACTCAATTCTTCTCTTAAACAAAGAATGGCACCGGTGCCTTTGGGAACAGATGCTTTATCGAGAATTTTAAATGCGCCAATGAGTTCGCTTCTCGGATTGCTTGCTTTCTTTATTTCCAAAGGATGCAATTCTCCATTCGCTTCCATAACCAAATCAATTTCGTTAGAATCTTTATCACGATAATAGTGCAAAATTGGTTCTTTCGCATTGTTGAAATAGGTTTTTCTGATTTCGGAAACCACATAATTTTCAAGAATAGCGCCGTTTATAGCACCATTCATTAATATATCAGGAGTTACATATTTGGTTAAATATGCCACAAGTCCGGTATCAAAGAAATACATCTTCGGTGTCTTGATAGTGCGTTTTAGAAGATTGTTGGAATACGGTCTTAAAAAGAAAATAATCTCAGACTTTTCTAAAACAGTCAACCATCGTTTTGCTGTTTCGTCACCAACGCCAACATCCGAGGCAATATCATGAATATTAAGCATTTGACCTGCACGACAAGCAGCGGCACGAATAAAATCGGCAAAAATCAATTTGTCTATACCGTCCACCATGTCGCTGACATCACGATCAATATAGGTGCTGATGTAGGAACTGTAAAACACATCTCTGTCCTTGTATTTACCGCTTGCAAGACCGGGCATACCGCCTTTCCAAATGCGCTGGTACATTTCTGTAGCAGAAGCAGAAGAAAGTCCTTGTTTTCGTTTCATTAGTTCCGCTAAATCTACAGTAAAAGGAGAGGTACCTTTACATGAATACATTTCGCTTTGTGATAAAGCAGACATATGAAGAATTGCCGTTCTTCCAGCCAAAGACTCTTGTGCCAAATCCATCAAATGAAATGCTTGCGATCCGGTTAACCAATAAGACCCGGCGGGTGCACCTTTGTCAATCGCAATTTTGATATATGAAAACAATTCCGGAGCATATTGAATTTCATCAATCAGCACAGGGGAAGGATGCATTTCTAAAAACAACTGTGGGTCATTTTTTGCCAATTTGCGTTCTTCTAAATTGTCAAGAGTTACTACGTTTCTGTCTGTTCCTTCCATTAAGTGCTCCAGCATAGTGGATTTACCTACTTGACGAGGACCTATGAGCAATAGACAACTGTATTCCTCATTTAGTGCCAAAAACTTATCCTCAAACGAACGTTTTATATATTTCATAGAGCACCTCTTCGACTAAAATCTTACTTAATCGTATTATAGCCGAAACATAATTAATTGTCAAGTATACTATATGCTTTACTCCATTCCAAAGGCGGGCAAAAACGCCTGCTATCTAACTTAAAAAATACTTACACGCTTTTCTTGACAAACCCCCACTTGATATTGTAAAGCAAATATAGTATAATCTTAACGACCGTTCATTATGTTACAGGAAAGGAGGTAATATATTGCGCCCCCAAAATGAAGAAGCCCGCAGGGCAAAGCAAATTGAGATTATGGAAAATAGCTTCGACTGCTATGCGGAGAACGGATTTTCCTCTGTCGGAATAAAAGCTGTCGCAAAAGCCTGCGATTGCAGTGTTGCGACACTGTATCTGTATTTTGAAAATTTAGACGACCTTATCGTTAAGTCCACCGAATACTGTATGAGTAAGGTAGAGGACGACTTTATGGCGAAAGCCCCCACAGATGTTAAGGGTTTGTGGCGGTTTATTGACGAGATACCCTACTGGACGGCAGAAAAGCACGGCAAGAAATACCGCCTGATGTATCAGGTCTACACCCACCCCAAATACAGAGAATACGGTCAGAAGTTCTTTAAAGGTGCAGATAAGCGTTATACGGAATACGCAAAGAGCTTGGAGCCAAAGCTGGGTATTCCCTATGAAAAGTTGACGCCCCTGATTTTCATTCTAATCAGAGCCTGCGTACACTACGCACTCTTTGAGGATGAGTTCTATCTGAAATCCCAGATAGAAGTGCTGAAGGAAACCCTTGAGTTATTCATTATGAAATA
Organism: Ruminococcus sp.; assembly: GCA_051880975.1. Classification (GTDB taxonomy): domain Bacteria; phylum Bacillota; class Clostridia; order Oscillospirales; family Acutalibacteraceae; genus Ruminococcoides. Next base: position 14,418 of record JBJEOZ010000250.1, on the reverse strand, counting down.
TAACCCAAATATAATTTATTAGGAGGAAACTACAATGAAAAAACGAATTTTAAGCATCCTGCTTACCCTTTGTATGGTACTTATGCTCGTACCGGCAACAGTATTTGCGGAGGGAGCAGGAGGCTCATACACTCTGATGGCCGGAACAAATGGTGCTGGAGATAATGAAGGACCAGGTAGTCTTATCGATGGATCGTCTGACACAAAATGGTGTGTGACTAGTTTTAGTAGCGCCTACATCATATTTGAGACGTCCTCTGCTGTTAATGTCAGCGGATACAGCATCACCACCGGCAATGACAATGCTGAGAGTCCGGGCAGAAATCCAAAAAACTGGACTCTGTACGGATGTAATGATGAATCAGCAGGACGCAATTCAACGAGCTGGGTTCCAATTCACAGTGTGACTAATGATACTGTGCTAAAGGATGTGAACAAACAAAAATTTAATTTTGTATTTGACAAGGAAAATACAACTTATCAGTATTATAAACTTGAAATTACCGCAATTCAGAGCGGTGATGTAATGCAGATGAGTGAGTTTGCTCTGATAGATTGTTCCCATTCATGGACTTCAAAAACTGTTGCACCAACCTGTAAAGAGCAAGGATACACAGCAAAAATTTGTACAATTTGCAACTCTATCAAAGAAAAGACAGATTATACTGCTGTGGTAGGACATGATTATTCAGGCGCGGATGGTGCATGCATATTCTGTGGATATAAGCAGTCTGATTTCGAACACATATATGATATAAGTAGTGGAAATGTAGTAATTACAGATGACGAAACCAACGCAGGCAAAATTAAAGTATCTTATGGAAGTGGACAATCTGTAGAAAATATTGATCATAGTCAGACAATCACCGTTACCGGAAGTACTACTGCCAGCAGCACTTCTTCTTATGAACTGAAGGTTGAAACGGCAAAGCATGTAACAATCAGGGCAAAAGATTTAAGTATAGATAGCTCAAAAAGGGACAATGCATATGCCATGGTGCTTATTGGCGGAGGTACCAGCGAACAAAAAAGTGCAGATGTTACGCTGATTCTTGAGGGAGAGAACACCTTCAAAGGAGGATGGGGAATAGCAGGTATCACTGTCGGTCCAGGTAAGAAGCTTACCATTGAGGGTAGCGGTACTGTTACTGCCATCGGAGGAGATAAGGCAGCTGGAATTGGCGGCGAATACAATAATAACTGCGGAGAAATCATTATCAACAGCGGCACTGTTATTGCCAAAGGAAGACAAGGTGGAAGTATGGGGGCAGCTGGAATCGGCGGCGGATATAATGGTAATGGTGGTAATATCACAATAAATGGAGGTTCTGTTACCGCCACTAGCGACGGATATGGAGCTGGAATCGGCGGCGGAGATAATGGCGGCAATGGTGGCAATATCACAATAAATGGAGGGTCTGTTAACGCCACTAGCTGGACACATGGAGCTGGAATCGGCGGCGGACTTGGTGGTAGTGGTGGTAATATCACAATAAATGGAGGTTATGTTACCGCCAAGAGCATAGATTGTGGAGCTGGTATCGGCGGTGGACGTGTGGGTCATGGCGGTGATATCATAATCAACGGAGGCACGGTTACAGCGATAAGCAACTCCGGCGCGGGTATCGGTGACGGGGAGGCCGCCCAAAACAGCAGTGGCACCTTTAGCACAGCGAAGGATGGTAAATCGGGCAACGCTGTCATTTTTGCAAAATCCATTTCAGATCAGATCGGAAAGAACAACAATTTATGGAGCGGTATTATCTTTGAAGGGAATAGCGGCAAGGTTTACGGAACGAGCGTTACCCCGACGGATGACTTCACCATTGAAAAAGGCAAAACACTTACCATTGATAATGGCAAGTTACTGATAATCTCTGAGGATGTTACCATGGTCAATGCTGGCACCATTAACAACAACGGAAAAATATATGTTGACGGCACATTCACCGGAACAGCGGATAACCTGTATTATCCACTTACCCTTGTAAAGGCAACCGCAACCGAAAATACCTCTGTTTATAACACGAAAACCTACGGCAAGGCAGGAAGCGAGATTACTTTAACTCCTGATACTCCACCGACAGGATATGCTTTTGATAAATGGGAAGCATCTCCGGCATCTGTTACGATAGGCAACGATAATAAATTCACAATGCCGAACAAAGCAATCACAGTTGCCGCACAGTATAAAGATATTGCAGCACCTGTCATTTCTGGCGTCGAAGACGGTAAGACCTACTGCTCTGCACAAACTGTGACTGTGTCGGATAATGACGCTATTGATAGAGTAACTGTAAACGGGACTGAGGTTACACTCGATGAGCGCAATCAGTTCACTCTGTCTCCTGCGAATGGAACACAGGAGATAATTGCAACTGATAAAGCAGGAAACAGAAAGACAGTGACTGTGGCAATCAATGACGGACACACAGATGTAAACACAGACCATGCTTGTGATTACTGCGATACAAATGTTGGTACTCACGCAGACACAAACCGTGACCACAAGTGCGACTACGGTTGTAGTGTAGCAATCGGTGTTCACGAAGACACAAACAATGACCACAAGTGCGACTACGGCTGTAGTGAAGCAATCGGTGTTCACGCAGACACAAACAGCGACCACAAGTGTGATTACGGTTGTAGTGAAGCAATCGGTGTTCACGTAGACACAAACAACGACCACAAGTGCGACTACGGCTGTAGTGAAGCAATCGGTGTTCACGCAGACACAAACAACGACCACAAGTGTGATTACGGTTGTAGTGAAGCAATCGGTGTTCACGCAGACACAAACAACGACCACAACTGCGATTATTGCCATGAGCAAATGACAACCTGCAAGGATGACAACAAGGACCACCTTTGCGACATCTGCTGTGCAACACTTACAGAATGTAAGGACGAAAACCCAATAGACCATAAGTGCGACATCTGCGGTGCAACACTCTCCCAGCACAGCGGCGGAACTGCAACCTGTACTAACAAAGCAACTTGTGACATTTGCGATGAGCCTTACGGCGAGCTTGACAGCACAAACCATAATCTTGAGCATATTCCTGCAAAGAAAGCAACAGTTACCCAAGAGGGAAACATAGAGTACTGGCATTGTAAGGACTGCGAAAAATACTTCTCCGATAAGGACGGCAAGAAAACAATAGAACTGAAAGACACAGTAATAGCAAAACTGCCTGCTGAAAATGAACAGTCCTGCTTTGCTCCGCTAATGCTAAAGGCTACAAGTCCAAAGGATAAGACAGTAAAACTTACCTGGACAAAGTTAAAAGGTGTTAAGGGATATATTGTATATGGCGTCAGATGTGGTAATGATTTGAAGAAAATCAAGACTGTAAAGGGAAATTCATATACAATCAAGAACCTTAAGAAAGGTAAATACTACAAGTATATGGTAGTAGCTTACAAGACAGTCAACGGTAAGCAGGTAACAATCTCTAATTCCAAGGTTGCCCACGTAGCGGTTAAGGGCGGAAAGTACGGCAACGCAACAAAGATTACCGTAAACAAGATTAATCCGATTAAGAGTGGCAAGAAGCTTACCCTTAAGGCAACGGTGAAGTACAGCAAGAAGAATGTTAAGACTCACGTTCCAATCCGTTATGAGTCAACTAACACAAAAATTGCAAAAGTAAACTCCAAGGGCGTAATCACCGCCAAAGCAAAAGGCGTATGCTACGTTTATGTATATGCACAAAACGGCGTATACAAGCAGGTTAAGGTTACTGTTAAATAAGTAAATATTTACTTCAAGTAAGTGAATAAATCAGCAATCTGTGCTGACCGTTACGGATGTTTACGGCAAAAAGAAAAAGTATCCTGCAAAGTAAAATCAAATAAAGCGATTTGACACATACGCAAAAATCCCTCCTATTAGGTACAATGTATCTGACAGGAGGGATTTTTATAGTATTGATAAAGCATTATGTATATTTCCCCAAAATATATTAACCTCTAAAATATGACAATATATTTTATTTTACAATGTTATTATTTTAATTACAGGAAATATTTGTCGTATGGTGGTTATACTGATAGAAAATAGGGAGATTAAATTTAAATTATTAATAAAGTTATTTCTACAAGCTGAAACACTCTCTTTCTGAGAGTGTTTTGTTATTATGAGATAACTACTGTTAAAACAGCATTTTCATCCGCCGCCATATCCTCGTGTAAATCAGTTATGGGGTCGCCTTTTACTTGCAGTGCTGCCGCTGTGAAAGGCATACCGTTTGCACCGGCAGGGTAAATTCCGGTAGTGTGGTCAACAAAGTAAGAGTCAAAACCACCCTCCTTGATTTCATCCTCCGTCAAATCCTTGGTTAGCTGATAAACAATAGCACCAATCATCTCCAAATGCCCCAGTTCCTCGGTGCCTGACGAGTCCCCTCGATTGGAAGTTTTACCGTTTGCAAACTATAAATTCATATCATACGGAAAACTTGATAAACGCACTGCCAAGCTTGTAACAGAATCGAACAAGCACAGAAGAAAATGCTTTACAGCAAGACTGTATCTTATATAAAGTAACGCTTAAAAACTAATGGAATACTGAATAAATCTGTTGCAGTAATAAGCACAGATTAATCAGTGTTCCCTTGAATTTAGCATTACTTCATTTTTACAGGAATCCAGATTTCGCAATAGTAGTTTTCATCTGCTGTTCCGTTTGGATATTTTTTCGGGTCATCATAGTATTCCACGCAATATCCTGCGGCAAATTCGTAGTCCTTTGTAGCGGGCAGCCACTCGGTGTAGATTGATTCGTTGATTTTTTGCAGTGCCTGCGGCATAGGTCCCTTGCAGGGGAACACCGCCCATGTAAATGCAGGAATCGTTTTTGTGACAAAGCCTTCGGGAATTTCCTTTTGAGAATCATATGTATCGGCAATCAGATACTCAAAGTTCTCCTGTCCCATACTCTCGTCAATATTGATTCCGAATTCTCCGCAAACAACAGAGCCTTTACCGCTTGCAAAATGCTCCTGCCAGAATCGGGGAATGTTCTCATTTGCCCCTTCATAGGGAAATACTTTAGAGTTTGCTAAAACAGTGAATGCCTCTTTTCTCACGATTTTATAATCCATGAGATAACCTCCTTCAAGTGAAAATTTCAGTTTCAGCGGAGCAAATGATTTAAGAAGTACCTTGTTCCTGCGTACAGCTGATGGGGAAGTACCGTGAAATCTTGTAAAAGCCTTGGTAAAGCTGTCGGGAGAATCATATCCGTACTTCAGCGCAATATCAATGATGCTTTCATCAGAAGCAAGAATATCATTGCCGGCAAGCGTCAGCCGCCTGTTTCGTATGTATTCGCCTACCGTGTATCCGCAAAGCATTGCAAATCCCTTTTGAAAATAGAACGGTGATACATTTACTGCTTTTGCAATACCGTCTGTGGTAATGTTATCAGTAATATGCTCCTCAATGTATTGAATTGAGTTTCCGATAATTGTCATCCATTCCATCTGAATTAAGCTCCTTTGCTGTCACTGTACTTACATTATACAGCTTGCTGTATTTTGTGTCCCGACAATCTCTGCTTTGTTTTGTCCGAATTTTGATTTATAAACAGGAAATGATTATTTGTCATACCAATAAAATGTGTAATGAGAATGTTGTTTGAATCCCAACCGCTTATAAAATTTCATATACGAAATAACATATGCCTTTTTTGCACCCAAATCATATGCTCGTTTCAATGCTTCTGTAAGAACGCACTTTGCAATTCCTTTGTTACGATACTGCGGAATGGTACAAACCGGCTCAACATACACATAATCCGTTCTTTTATCATACCATAAGCCACAGTATGAAACATACTCTGAACATTCATTTTCAGCAATTATATGTAACCGAGTATTCAGATGCGGAGCTGAAAGCATCTCCTTTTGTTTGCTCATTGTATCCTCGTCTAAAGGGGCTTCTCCTTCATGGTCAAAGCCTTTCCATAAAAGCTGATGATGCTTGTATAAATCTTTTTCAATATCAATATTTCTTATTGCTATATTGTCGTTCAGGTTTGTACTGAAATCAAATTCATTTAAAGATAGCTCAAGTATATTTTCGGTTTGTTCGTTCACTGAAAATCCATAAGAAGTTAATAATTCAATAGTTCTGCTGTCTTTGTCATTAACAGCAATTCCCAGACCGTTTTCATCAGAAAAGTTTGCTACCATATAGTCTAAAATATCCTTTTCTAATTCCTCAAATCCTTTTTTGGTTGCAAAAAATGCCTCACCAAAATAATAGTCATATATTGCAACACCAACTAAATCTTCATTCGAAAACCAAAGCCCTATTTTATCTGATGAATTTCTGTCAAATTCCGGATGAAAAAACATCCATTCCCATCTTGCCCAATTCCAGTTAATATATGTGCGATTATCCATAGACAGCTCTACTAAAAATGTACGGACTTTTTCATAATAAGAAGGATTAAAGTTCTGAAACTTATATTCCATATTTTCACCTCACTGAATTTCGATTTTAACTTCATTTTATCTGTTTGTCAAACCGGAAGTTGTCAATATCTTTTCGGTTTCTGCTATGTCTTTTTCAATTAACGGACGCATACTGTCTTTATATTTTGATAAATCTGCACTTTGAAAGGATAACAGTATCATTTCAATATATTGCGGTTTTGCCAAACCCACCTGAGCAAGAGCCTTAATGCACTGTCTTGAGGTAATGGGTTTTTCATCTGTTATATGCTTGAGAAAATCAGAAATGATTAAGTCAAAACGATTTTCTTCATCCCATTGCGCATTTGACGCAAGAATATAAAGCACTCGATTTCTTACCAAAGATTTTGGATGGTCAAGCAACGATGCAAAGTCATCAAAATACTTGTACCATTCATCTGTTTCCTGACTTTCAGAAATAATTTTATCAGCAAAAGCACAAGCGTATTTATCATCTTTTACTGTCAACTTCGCTACGATATTTTCTTTCACCGGACTTCACCTATCTTACGATTTTTACTTTTTTATCTGCTTAACAAATTAACAAACCTAAATTTAGCTCTTTCTTTGTCTCAATAAATTTATGCCCAATACAAATACAAATCCACCCAACAAAACAAAGAAAGACCACACTATATTCCAATATGGTGAATTAACATCAAACATCCACAATAAAAGTTCATTCCAAAAATCTAATCCCACAGCAATAGCGAATAAATCAAACAACACATAAATACCACCAAAAACATATATCCATCTCCACCAGAAGTTGTTATGCCGATTTTTGCAAAAAGTAATAATACCCAAAACGCACAGTATTGCTAATATTCCCATCAGCACAAAATAAAACCATCCTTTATTTTCTAACACGCCTATCCAAAATTCAGCATAGGAATTTCTATCTATTAATCCCCATATTCTGTGCAAATGAAACAAGCCGAAAAAAATAAAAAACCAAGGTTCAAATATTAATATTTTTTTCTTTTTCACCAGGTTTTCCTCCCTAAAATTCCGATTCATTTACTTTATTATAACATACATCAACATTAACGCCGCAAGAAAAATGATATTGGCAACAATTTATATCGTTTCCTGTTTTATAACTCGAAAATTTTCCTCTTCACATTTTACTCCAAATTTTTATTTACGGATAATTGATAGATTAGCACATCCCTATTGTAAATAAATCATAGCAAATGCGCTATCGTATGTCAATGAGCTTACAGACGCAACTTTTAAATTTCTTTATTAGTAGCAAATTATATATTTTGGTAAGTTATTAAGAAATACCCGACATCATTAAATAAGTCGATACCGAGGATAGTTTTTGTATACATTAGTATCAAAACTTTTAAAAGGATGTTGATTGCTTTTTACGAGTATGATAAAATAATAGCGAAATAAATTCACATAAGTTTTATTATCAGAACATAATTCATAATGTTCAGCATAACTAAACGTATTTATTCATAATAGGATTAATTGAAGAATAATTGTGGCTAATTTGATATACTTTTATTATTAAACAATCTGAAAGAGGTTAGATATATGAATTCTTTTGCAATACTCAAAGGCGAAAAATACACATATGTAAACAGAATTAAAAACATTATAACTGACGAAACTGCCGTACTCTGCAAGGATGAGTGCGGCAATTTTTGTTTTTGCAGTATTGATGAATGGGTTAATAATAGAGCCGTTGAAATCAATACCGCAGATAAAACACAAGTTAATAAATACAGCACTCCGCAACAGAAAATCGAACTGTTCAAATCTTTATTCTGCGGTAGAACTGATGTTTACGCAAAGAGATATTATAATACAAAAACCGGTAAAAGCGGATATGTGCCTGCTTGCAGTAATGAGTGGGTGAATTTTGTATGCGATAAGAAGAAATATACCTGCTCAAAATGTCCAAACCGCAGTTTTATTGAAATAAATGATAGGGTTATTTACAATCACCTGAAAGGCGATGATGAATTCTGCCGTGATGTAGTGGGAATCTATGCAATTTTGCCTGACGAAACAACAAAATTTCTTGCAATCGACTTTGACGAGGAAAGCTGGCAGGAGGATGTAACTGCTGTTCGTAAAATTTGCAGAGAACATAATATCCCTGTAAGTGTTGAGCGTTCACGTTCGGGAAACGGTGCGCATATGTGGTTCTTTTTTGAAGAAGCAGTTCCGGCATCTACTGCAAGAAAATTCGGAAGCGGATTGCTTACAAAAGCTATGGAAAGCCGACACGAAATTAAACTTGATTCTTATGACAGAATGTTTCCGAATCAGGATACTATGCCAAAAGGCGGATTTGGAAATCTGATTGCCCTTCCGTTACAGGGAAGAGCAAGAAAAAGTAAAAACAGTGAATTTGTTGATGACAATTTTATATCCTACCCCGACCAATGGGAGTACCTGTATAATATTAAAAAAATCACTGCAAATGAGATTGAGGAATATACAAAGCAGTTATGCGATAACGGTGACTTGGGTGAATTAGTATCTGAAGATGAAAAGCCGTGGAAGAAAAATACAGAACAAAATATTACCCCAATGGATTTTTCGGGAACAGTTGAAATTGTAAAGGCTAATATGCTTTTTATTAAAAAGAAAGGTATCTCGCAATATGCACTCAACAAAATAAAAAGGCTTGGTGCGTTTAAAAATCCTGACTTTTATAAATCACAGGCGATGCGACTGCCGATATACAACAAGCCCAGAATAATTGATACAACCGAAGAAACGGATAAATTCCTTTGTATTCCGAGAGGCTGCGAAGAGAGTCTTTTGGCTTTGCTTGATAACACAGGAGCAGAATATATAATTGAAGATGAAAGAAACATTGGCTCGTCGATTAATGTAAAATTCAACGGTGAATTATATGCAGAACAGCAGACAGCAGTTGATGAAATGCTGAAATATGAAAACGGAGTTTTGTCTGCTACAACTGCATTCGGTAAAACAGTTGTAGCATCATATATCATAGCTCGGAGAAGTGTAAACACATTGATTCTTGTTCATTCTTCCGCCTTGTTTGAACAGTGGGAAAAGTCATTATCGCAATTTTTGACTTTTGAAGATAAACTCCCGGAACAGCCAACAACGAGAGGAAGAAAAAAGAAAATTTCTCATATAGGTCTGCTCGGTTCGGGAAAGAATACTCTTAACGGAAAAGTTGACATTGCAATTATGCAGTCTTTGATAAAGGACAATGAAGTCAAGGAGTTTGTCAAGGATTACGGTATGGTGATAGTAGACGAGTGCCATCATGTTTCAGCATTCAGCTTTGAAAAAATCCTGAAAACAGTCAATGCAAAATATGTTTACGGGCTTACAGCAACACCGGTCAGACAGGATGGACATCATCCGATTATTTTTATGCAATGCTGTCCGATAAGATACAGGGTAGATGCAAGAATACAGGCTGAAAAAAGAACTTTTTCGCATTATATGATTCCGAGATTTACCGAATTCAGAGTTGCTGAAAACGACATTGATTATCAGACTGTCTGCGCAAAAGTCTGTACGGATGAAATGCGAAATAATATGATTGTTAATGATGTTCTAAAGGCGGTATCAAATAAAAGAAACCCGATAATTTTAACGGAGCGCAAGGAACACGCTGATTTGCTTGCAGGACTTATTAAAGACAAATGTGATAATGTATTTGTGTTAAGCGGCAAGGACAAAGCTAAAGACAAGAAACTTAAATTAGAACAAATTAAAGCTGTGCCAAAGTCTGAAAATCTTGTTATTGTGGCAACGGGCAAATATGTAGGAGAAGGCTTTGATGAACCAAGACTTGATACGCTTTTCCTTGCAATGCCGATTGCGTGGAAAGGTACTCTTGCGCAGTATGCAGGCAGATTGCACCGAAATTATGACGGCAAACAGGAGGTTTGCGTTTACGATTATGCAGATATTTTTATGCCGATGCTCGAAAGAATGTATCATAAAAGAGTAAAAGGATATGCAGAATTGGGGTATATAGTGAAATCTTCAGATAATGAAACAGAGAATATTATTTTTGATACAAAGACATACTTCAGTAAGTTTTCGGAAGATTTATACGGAGCTGTTAAGGAAATTGTAATTTCAGCACCAAGATTGAACAAATCTGTAGCGAAGAAAATACTGAACACAGTTGATAAAAATACAGATATTAAGATTGTTACAAAAACCGAGAACAATGATATAGTCAGAGAGATATTGAACTCAGAAGAAAGCAGCAACTGCGAATTCATTATGCAGGATAATGTATTCCAAAACTTTGCTGTTGTTGACAAGCGAATTGTCTGGTATGGAAATATCAATTACTTAAGCTATAACTATTCAGAAGAAAGCGCAATGAGATTTATAAACGAAAGCGTGGCAGGAAAACTATCCGGTAAATATAATTAAGATAAAGTTGAATTTGTGTTGAATTTTCATTTAATATTTTGCCTTGAATTAAATAAATAATAAACAAAAAATAAGTCAAATTATGTTGAGATATTGTCACTACTGTGATAGAATAATATATAAAACGAATCTTTGTATGGTAAATAAATTAGTAAAATTTTGGGAGATATTATTATGGCAGAGAAAAACAATGCAAATATAGGTTTTGAAAAGCAAATTTGGGATGCGGCTTGTGTGTTATGGGGACATATACCTGCGGCTGATTATAGAAAAGTTATAATTGGATTGATATTTCTCAGATATATTTCAAGTGCGTTTGATAAGAGATATGAGCAACTCATTAAAGAAGGGGAAGGTTTTGAAAATGATCCCGATGCATATCTTGAGGAGAATATCTTCTTTGTGCCGGAAGAAGCCCGTTGGAAGAAAATAGCCGATGCTGCGCATACTGCAGAAATCGGCGTAACTATTGACAATGCAATGAGAGCAATTGAAAGGGACAATGCAAGTCTGAAAAATGTACTTCCTAAAAATTATGCAAGTCCTGACCTTGATAAAAGAGTCTTGGGCGATGTTGTTGATTTGTTCACAAACAATATGAATATGGACGACACAGAAGAAAGCAAAGATTTACTCGGCAGAACATATGAGTATTGCATTGAGCAATTTGCTGAGTATGAGGGCAAAAAAGGCGGCGAATTCTATACTCCTGCAAGTATTGTCAAAACTATAGTTGCAATTCTTAAGCCATATAATAATTGCCGAGTATATGACCCATGCTGTGGTTCGGGTGGTATGTTCGTTCAATCGGTAAAATTCATTCAGGAACACAGCGGAACCCGTAATAGTGTTTCAGTGTTCGGACAGGAAAGTAATGCCGATACATAGAAAATGGCAAAAATGAATATGGCTATCAGAGGAATTGACGCTAACCTTGGTCCGTATCAGGCTGATACATTTTTCAATGATTTACACAGAACATTGAAAGCTGATTTTATTATGGCTAATCCGCCGTTCAATCTTTCTAACTGGGGACAGGATAAACTCAAGGATGATGTTCGCTGGAAATACGGAACACCTCCTGCAGGTAATGCCAACTACGCGTGGATTCAGCATATGATTCATCATCTTGCACCAAACGGAAAAATCGGTCTTGTACTTGCGAACGGAGCGTTATCCTCTCAGTCAAGTGGTGAGGGAGAAATTCGTAAAAAAATAATTCAGGACGACCTTATTGAGGGTATTGTTGCCTTGCCAGCACAGCTGTTTTATAGTGTTACAATTCCTGTTACTCTTTGGTTCATAACTAAAAATAAAAAGCAGAAAGGTAAAACCCTGTTTATAGATGCCCGTAAAATGGGTTATATGGTTGACCGCAAGCACAGAGATTTTACGGATGAGGATATTCAAAAACTGGCAGATACATTTACCGCTTTCCAAGATGGTACACTTGAAGATATTAAAGGTTTCTGTGCAGTTGCAGACCTTCAGGAAATCGAAAAGCAGGACTTCATTTTGACACCGGGCAGATATGTTGGCATTGAGGAAGTCGAGGATGACGGAGAACCGTTTGAAGAAAAGATGACTCGCCTTACCTCCGAATTATCGGAAATGTTTACAAAGTCCCACGAATTAGAGGACGAAATCCGTAAGAAATTGGGGGCGATTGGGTATGAAATCTGAATGGAAAGTGTACTCGGTACAAGAATTAATTGACTTAGATATGCTCGAAGAACCAATGGATGGAAATCATGGAGGAATACACCCAAGATCTTCAGATTATGTTTCTTCAGGTGTTCCATTTATTATGGCTAATAATTTGTCAAACGGCAAGGTTGACTATAACAACTGTGCATTTATATCTGAGCAACAAGCCACAACATTGAGAAAAGGATTTGCCCATCCCGGCGACGTTTTGCTTACGCATAAGGCAACAATTGGACGAACTGCGATAGTAGGAGATGAATACGATACAATTATTCTAACTCCACAAGTTACCTATTATAGAGTTAAGCACGGTATTTCAAATCGTTATCTAAAGTATTATTTTGACTCATCTGAATTTCAGCAGACTTTGTCAAATTGGGCTGGTTCAGGAAGTACAAGGGCGTACTTGGGGATTACTGCACAAAGAAAGCTTCCTATTGTTCTTCCTCCAATGGAAATACAAGAAAAATCGCAGGTCTATGTGGGGCACTTGACGAAAAAATATATCTCAATAATGCTATAAACAATAATTTATCTTTTTATGAAAAGCATAAAAAGGCTAAAATTACAGAAATTAAAGCCTATAAACCCAACATTAACGAACTGTTAGTAGCCTAAAGGTCTATGTTAGAGACATCAAATATACCAGACATTAGCTTAGGAAGCAGAGAATCTCTTGTTTCAGCAAGTCTCTTGTTCTCTATTCGGTTTGATATAATCAATTCGTAGACAGGCTGAAGCAATGCACCTATTCGGTTATAGTCTGTTTCATCAGGAATGAGAACCTTTGCTTTTCGCAAGTTCATCACGCTTGATATGACCCATTGTTGTGGCTTTGTCGGCTGCAACGGCTATAAAGCGGTCAAGGTGGTGTTTAGTCCAAGCATAGTAGAACCACTTGTCGTATTTGTTTGATGAAACCTTGAATAGATGTTGATTTAATCCACAAACACCGCCACACCAAAAGTCAACTAACAGGCTACCTGACCAAGAGAAAATAACATCACCATCGTGAATGATGTAGTCAGCTTTAATGTTTGGTGAACAAAACTCGCTATTATCATCACAGCAACCTTGACGAAGTTCTTTGATTTTTAGAACGGGAATACCTACTTCATCATTAGATGGACGATACTTTTGCATAGCAAGACCATTAAGATAGTCTGCAATGTCTATAAGGCTTGCCCGTTTCCAACCATCAGGCAATGACTGCAATGATAAAAACTCATTTTCAAAGATTGCCTGAGCTTGCTGCTCTAAATTATTGTTTACTCAATTAATACGAAAGGATAGAATATGAAAAGTTTTGATGACTTCTTAGCACAAGAATACCCTTTGTTCTGTAAAAATCAAATAGGGACTTGTACACTTTATCATTATACTTCTCCTGTAGGTATGATGGGGATACTTAATAGCGAAAACCCAAAATTATATTTTTCTCAATATGATAGTCTCAATGACTTAAAAGAGAGAAAAGACATAATGGAATTTGTAGCAGGATATTGTGATTTCAAAGTAAAAGAAAAAACAATGTCTGTTGAATTGGCTGAAGAAATTAAGAGCATAGAATTGACAGATAATTTTTTGATTACTGAAATTCAAAAGGAGGAAATAACACTCCAAAACGGCGAAACAATCAACGAACTAACAGCAATAAAAAATGAAGATTGCTATACTTATATATGTAGCTTTTCAAAAGAACCGGACTTATTACCAATGTGGAGAATGTATTGTAAGTCTGAACATTATGAGGGATATTGCCTTGGATTTCGTGATAACGTTTTCCAACACAGTAGTTGTTTTGAAAAAGGTTACAATATTAAACTCA
>JBJEOZ010000249.1:0-3428 GCA_051880975.1 Ruminococcus sp. | reverse complement strand
GGTTTTAATCCAATAGGGTTATACGGTGATGTAAACAATGACGGTAAAGTAAATGTTAAGGATGCAACATTTTTACAGAAGAGCATTATTAATTTTGAGGGTTTTGAGATTGCTGACGGCACCAGAGCCTTCTATGCTGCTGATGTAAACGGTGATAATAAACTTGATATTACCGACTGCACTACAATAATGAAATATGCTGTTCGTGCAATAGATAAATTCCCTGTCGAACAATAATTATTGCCCTCCTTTGGAGGGCATTTTTACTGCTTGATTTATTGGTCTTTTTCTCGTATAATAGTAATGATAATGGGGAGGGATGTATTTTGTTATGTAAATTTGCAGAATTTTATGTGAAGTGCAACCCAAAATTCCCATATACAGCTGATATGATAGAGAAGTTTAAGTGTGAGGAAGATGTTGACCCAAAAAAAATTATTTCTATCGGTGAAAATGTAACGCTGGAGGATTGCGAAAATTACAACAAAAAGTATCCTAATGTTCCTGTTGACGAGGCGGAGCATATCTACCTTGCCGACGAGTTTTTCAAGAAAATTCTGCCCTATAAAAGCATTATGATACATTCCTCCGCAGTTAAATATAAGGGTAAATGCTACTTGTTTTCTGCACCGTCAGGTACAGGCAAGTCAACACATACCCGTATTTGGGAAAAGCTCTATGGCGATGATGTAAAAATAATCAATGACGACAAGCCTATTATCCGCCTTATGAATGACAGGCTAATCGCCTATGGTTCACCCTTTGCAGGTGGCACTCACAAATTTTGTGATGACTTTGCACCACTTACCGCCATTGTTTTTATTACACGAGCTGAAAAAAATTCCATACGAAAACTCACAAATAAAGAGGCTTTGCCGTTGATTTTTCAAGAAACTGTACGCAAGGTGTCAAAGGAGAGAATGTACCTTGTCCTTGATATGCTTGATGTTATCTTGAAAAATGTTGATTTATATGAGCTTAGTTGCAATATGGAGGATAGTTCCGCCCGCATTGCTCACGATACCATTGTAAAGGACTGATATAGAATGAAAGTTAAAGAGGATTTCCTACTAAGAGAGGTTGCAGGTTGCTATGTAGTTGTTCCTGTTGGCAAGGCAACAGTTGATTTTAACGGTATGCTTAACCTTAACGACACAGGCGCTTTCCTTTGGGAGCATCTTCAGCAGGATACTACAAAGGAAGAACTGCTAAAATCAATGATGGAAACCTACGAGGTTACAGAGGAATTGGCATCTAAGGATATTGACAATTTTATAAAGAAGCTTGAGGACGCTGGTGTCCTTGAATAAACAGCTGCCTATAAGTGAATTAGTACCCCTGTTTCAAGAAATTCTTGATTCCGGAAGTAATGTGAATTTCACCACAAAAGGCACATCAATGCTACCAATGCTTGGTGACGGAGTTGACACAGTTGTCCTCACAAAGCCTAACGGCAAACTTAAAAAGTACGATTTACCATTGTTTTTCTTTAGGGGTAGCAACAGCTATATTCTTCACCGTGTAATCAAGGTGAAGAAAGACGGTACATATGTGATGTGCGGTGACAACAGAGATATTTGCGAAATCAATGTTACTGACCGGGACATTGTTGCTGTGGTAACAGCTTTTAGTCATAAGGGCAAAAATTATTCTGTTAAGGATTTCAGATATAAATTATATTGCCGTTTTTGGGTAGGCAAGAAGAAATTAAAGTGGAAGTATTATTCTTTAAAAGAAAAATTATATCCATATTACAGGAAGTTTTTTAAAAATGAGTAGAAAAGAGTACATTAAAAAACTTAATACAACTGCACTTCGCTGGATTCTCAAAAAAAGCAAATCCCAGTTTATCAGCATCATTTTCTTTGTAATTCTCTATACCGCCCTTGCAGTTTTGGGGATTTATGTTGCTGTGTGCAGTAAGTATGTGGTGAATGCTGCCACAGGTCACGACCCGGCTTATGCAGACAACAGAATGGAGGGTGTGCTGTATTACGGAATTATTTTTGCCTTGATTATCGTTGGAGAAATTATAATCAGCATTACTCAAAGAATATTTGTCTTTAGAATAAGTGCAAAGCTGGAAATTTCCTACAAAACAGAGCTTTTCAGGGAGATTATTCAAAAGGAATTCGCCGACATAACTAAGTATCATTCAGGTGAGCTTTTAAACAGGTTGACAAGTGATATATCAACAATAACAGGGGCGATAGTCACCATTATTCCAAGCCTAACCTTTATGATTGTTAAGCTTGTTGGTGTTTTTGTCGTGTTAATACAAATCAGCGTTCCCTTTACAATGATTTTCCTTTTTGCCGGCGGAATTTCTATGTTTGTAGCCTCTCTTTACAAGAACAAGATGAAGTCGCTTCACAAAAAGGCACAGGAAACTGACGGTAAGGTTCGCAGTTTCTTGCAGGAAATTATGGCAAGCCTGCTTGTAATCAAGTCCTTTGAGGCTGAGGAAAAGGTTGCCGACAATGCTGTTGACTTGCAAAACGACAACTATATTATTAAGAGAAAGCGAAATACAATTTCTGTAATCAGTTCATCTGCCTTTTCATTTGTATTTATGATTGGCTATGCTTTTGCACTGATTTGGGGTGCATATAACATTGTGCTGGGCAACATTACATACGGTGTGCTTACAGAGGTTGTTTCGCTAATCACCCAAATTCAAGGTCCGATTTCGGGGCTTACAGGGCTTTTCCCAACATATTTTGCCGCCACTGCCTCGGCAGAACGAATAATGGAGATTGAAAATCTTCCTAATGAAAAGAAGATTAACGGTAATGTTGATGTAAAAAAGACCTACAATAGATTGAAGTCCATTGATTTTGAAAACATCACCTTTAGCTATGACAGAGATGTTATCCTTGAGAACACATCCCTGTCTATCAATAAAGGGGATTTTGTTGCTATTATGGGTATAACCGGCATTGGCAAAAGTACCCTTATGAAATTGCTTATGTCAGTTTTCCGTATAGATGGCGGTTCAATATATATGACGCTTCTTAACGGCGAAAAAATGTATGTTGACAAAAACCTCCGCCGAATGTTTGCTTATGTTCCCCAGGGCAACTTCCTGTTGTCGGGAACTATTAGAGAAAATCTCACTTTTGTTGCACAAGATGCGACTGATGAAGATATTTACCGCTGTTTAGACCTTGCCTGTGCAGATTTTATGAAGGATTTGCCAAGGGGACTTGAAACCAGACTGGGCGAAAGGGGAGTAGGACTCTCCGAGGGTCAAATTCAGCGACTTGCCATTGCAAGGGCATTGCTCACAGGGGCACCTATCCTACTTTTGGATGAGTGTACATCTGCCCTTGATGAAGAAACAGAGAAAAAGCTCCTTACAAATTTGAAAAGGCTGAAAAATAAAACCTGTATCATCATCACCCACAAAAAGGCTGCTCTGTCCATAT
>JBJEOZ010000248.1:0-3429 GCA_051880975.1 Ruminococcus sp. | reverse complement strand
ATTGGTCTGTATTGCGGCTATTTCAAATTTACGAACTACTGCATCATTTGTCGGGCTGTGAGGCTTTGGAACAGGCTTATCTATATTACACAACGGCAACAGATGCTTTTGTCTGCAACTGTGCGCTCTGATTATTCCCCACAAGCCCAGCCATAAATCATCAATACCGCCGAAGTAATACAGATAATCGCCTTCGTCATAGTACTCATCAATTTTAATGTTGAATGCCTCTGAAATTCCGATTGTCTGTTCCTGCACTATTGGGGACACAGGGTCGGTAATTTCTTTTCGCCATGACATTCCGTTGATGTTGAAGGCGTGTTGTTCCTCGTGTGCACCGTCAAGCAGACGGATAACTATGGGATCCCCAGAATAGGTTTCAAGAATGGGTGTAGACGGGTCGCCGTATTTTCTTGAACTGAAAATATGCGACGGATCATTTTTCTTTTTTAAACGCTCTCTCATAGGCTCGCATCGGTAGCTTATTCCCATTACACCCGGATCATCAACCGAACCGGGATGTTCAGGGGGATTTAAAGGTCTGTTATCCTTATCAAACAGCAATGCAAAATCGTGAACGAACATTGCAAACTCACGGTATGAGCTTCCGTCAGCTCTTTTTATTACGGCATTTGCTCCCCATTTTAGTGGTTTGCCGTTTTTCGGATTTAGGAAAACCGAGCCTGCAGGCTCAACTATCAACGCACCGAACAAGCCGTGCTGCTGATGAACATTTGCAAACAAGTGGTCGTGGAAAAATACCGTATTAAGCTCTTCGTTTGCATTGAAACGCTCTATCAGTGTTTCATATTTTCTTGCACCTGCAATGTTATTCCAGCCGTTTGCCGCACCGTCAGACACAATTGTGTCAAACTTAACAAGATGAATGTGAAAACCTGCAATATCCGTCAGCGTCTTTAGCTGGAACGGACTTTCTTCAATATAATCAGGTAGAAAATTCGTCATTCGTACTTCGATGCAATCTCCTGCGTTTGCCCTAATCACAAGTGGCTGTGGTCTTATTTTTCCGCTGTTCACTTTTTCAAGGTAATTGTCAAGGGTTCCGTGTCTTTCTATTTCTTCTTTCAGCACAAAAAATCTGCCCTGAGGGTCGTGCCAGCCGTAACGGTTATACAAAACATCTGCTTGTACTATTGCCAGCTCAAACACCTTTACCTCATCACATTCTTTACAGGGGCAGGTTTCCGAATACAGCGCACCGGGAGCAAAATCAGGAACAAAGTTTGCAAGCTCCAACGGTGTCGGGAAAACTTTGTTTTCACCGTTTTCTTTTAAAACTCCAAAGGGAGGCTGCAGCGGTCTTTCACCGTATTTACCCTTTATATAATTGGGATATCCGGGATGATGAAGGTCTTTTTCTGGTGGATAAGGTCTGTCCTTAAGAGGTAATAGCCTTTCTATGGGTGTGCCGTCGGGATATACTCCCGTTCCATCCTCCAGTCTGTCAAATATTCTCCAGAGCGTCCACATACCCTCGTGAAAATGGGGATACAGATGACAATGGAAAATAGCGTCGCCTATCATTTTAGTAAGACTTCCTGCACCATAGAGAATATCAAGTGTGTAACATTCCTGTGGACTTATAGAGATAGAGTCAATGATTGTAGATTTCGGGTCATCAGGCTCCAGCTTCCACTGGTGATTGTGAAGATGAAAAACGTGTGTTTCCTTCACTCCGCCGTGAATGAGCCTTATTTTTGACGGATCTCCCACATAAGCTCTCAAAATAGGTGGTGCAGGGTCACCGTAAGACCAAGAACTCATTGAAATGTCCTCGTCTGTAACGCCCTCGTGCATATGCTCAAGGGGCAAACGGTTTCGCATAGGCTCGGAACGGTAGCTTATACCTGTAGTGCCGTTTGGAAGTCCTGTGTGAGGGTCAACAGGCTGTTCTCCGTCTTTGTTCTTTATTTCCAGCTCGTCGTGAAAAAATACTGCATATTCTCTGAAAGACGGCTCTGTCGGATTATAAATATCTGCAAACAATCCGCTTTCAATTTCTTCACCCGAAACAGGGTCAAACCACCTTGAATTCGGCTTTTCAACAATAATTGCTCCGAACAAGCCGTGTACATTAGTACCGTCCTCGCCACTTCTCGTGTCTCCCATATCGGAAAAGAGATAAACTCCCTCTTTTTCAGCATACCACTTGTATCTGATAAAATTTCTTGTGGTTGTGTCGGGGTTATATCCTACCTCTGCACCGTCCGATGTGAGCACATTATATTTAAGCCCTTGAACATGGATAGATGCTCTTCTGTCAAGCTTGTTGTAGAAATTTATATGAATTTCATCACCTGCATTTGCTCTTATCACAAGAGGCTGAACATCCTTGTATGGCTGTGGCGGATTCATTGAAAACCTTTCATTTGCCTCACGCTGAATACGCTTTGAATCCTTTTTCCGAACATACATCATTCCGTTTGGGTCATAGTCACCGTATTTATTATAAACTATTGGTATAGATATCGCTTCAATATCAAAAACTTTGATAAAATCAGATTTTGGATAATCTGATAATTCTGTCATAAATTCAAATACTCCTTTCATTTTTTAATCGAAATAATATATTATTTCACTATATAATATGAAAGTTTTCGAGATATGACACAAGTATAAATTCAGATTTTCTTTGTTTCTGACAAACTAAAATGGCACTTAACCTTTACTTTTTGGTTAAGTGCCATTTTTAAATCAATATTAAACGTTTCCAAATTCAGTTAGTTCAAGGTCTTTGTTGTGTTCCAAGGCCCAGTCTATGCTCCATTCTGAGGTGAACAGGAGTAGGTGGTTACCCTTTAAGTCCTGTATCCTCTTTGTATCAGATGCAAGGTCAAGTGACTTTACATCAACACTTTCGTCATTCTTTATCCACCTGATAAAGCGGAAAGGAAGGTTTTCCATTATGATGTCAACATTGTATTCGTTGTTTAGTCTGTGCTTTAGAACATCAAACTGAAGTACACCCACAACACCAACAATTACTTCTTCCATACCTGCGTCAAGCTCTTGGAAAATCTGAATTGCACCCTCTTGTGCAATCTGATTTGTACCCTTGATGAACTGCTTACGCTTCATAGTGTCCTTTTGACGAACAAGACAGAAATGCTCCGGCGCAAAGGTTGGAATACCTTTAAAGGTGAATTTGTGTGACGGTGTACAAACTGTATCGCCAATGGAGAAAATACCCGGGTCAAACACACCGATTATGTCACCGGCGTATGCCTCGCTGACAATCTCCCTTTCCTGTGCCATAATCTGCTGTGGCTGGGAAAGCTTAATCTTTTTGTTACCCTGCATATGGAATACTTCCATATCCTTATCAAATTTACCTGAGCAAATTCTCATAAAGGCAATTCTGTCCCTGTGGTTCTTGTTCATATTTGCCTGAATTTTAAATACAAATGC
>JBJEOZ010000247.1:0-3433 GCA_051880975.1 Ruminococcus sp. | reverse complement strand
TCCACTTCTTGGAGCACTAATTACATACCCATAGCTTTCAAGAACCTTGCGTAATTCATCAAAACGAAGGTCTTTTGATAAATTACATATACGCATTAATAGTTTATCCCATTTTGACATTCCAAACCTCCTAATACCATTATATATGGTGTCATATATGATGTCAATAATTAATTTCTACTTCAATAATTTTATCCATTCAACAATTCAAACAAATGCATAAACGAGCAGTTCTCTTTTTTGGGGGACTGCTCGTTTGTTTTTTAATACTGTTAATTTCGTCTTAATTAATTGAAGTAAACCTGATAACCGTTAACCTCGATAATAACTGCAACAGGGTTGCCGGCGTCGTCGAAGTTTACTGTTCCGGAATATCCGTCCATACCTAAGTAGTTTCCGTCAACTGAATATGAGCCTGAGGAATTTGCAACACTTCCCACAGCAAGGGTGTATGAGCCGTCACTTGTAAAGGATACAGATGCATCACCGCCTAATACGGAATTGAAGTCGTCGGACACAACCTCACCGTCAGGAGTGATACACTTGTAAGGTGCAAAGGATGCGTCAAACAGATTTGCTATTGTGGGCTTTTCTGTTGTTGGAGGAATTGTAGTTTCCTCGGTTGTTTCCTCTGTTGTCTGTGTGGTTTCCTCCGCAGTTGTTTCCTCGTAGGTAGTATCTTCCATATATGTTGTTTCCTGAGTATCGGAAGTTAAATTCTGTGAAGTTGCCTGTGTTGTAGATGTATCAACAGGTGAATTGCTGTTTGAACAGCCGTTTGCCAAAAGAATTACTACAACAATGATAATGGCAACAGCTACACAGACAACACCTATTACAACAGGCTTTTTGCTCTTTTTTGGTGGTTTTTTACGATTAACAGGTCTTCTGTTCATACTTCTATCATCCTCTTCAGGTGTTTCATTAAAATTGTCAAAATCGTCGTTGTATGATGTAACTCCCTGCTTTTGAGAGGGGGAATTCATATCGAAATCGTCATTATAGGCAGAGTTACTCCTTAAATCAATCTTTTGAGTTGCAAAGGTGTTTATATCCTCAATAGGGTCGTCGCTGAAAAAATCCCTTTCGTCATCATTAAGGTCTTTGTCGTTAAGATTGAAAACTCTGGTTTTGTCGTCATCATAAGGGGGTTTTCTGTTGTCACTCATTGTTATTCTCCTTTTCCTTCATCATTTCCAATATTGTAGTTCTTTTTATCATCTTACCGTTGTGGAAAATGTATTCGTCACGGCTGTTTTTTACCTTTTCAATATCAATATTTTCAAGGTCGTCCTTTGTTTCGTTGCGTAGCTTGGCAAGTTTTTCCTCTGTACTTTTAATATCGTGTACTTCATCTCCCCTGCCTGTAACCATCATCATCATTGTGTCCTGTATGAAAAATCCGGTAAAGAGGGAATATGACGCAGGATAAACTGCAATTAGCATTACTGCTGTTATGACGATAACTGCAACTGCGTTTCCTGCGCTAAAGATAAGGGGTGTTGCACATATTGCTGTGAAAATCAGTACCGAAAACAGGGTTACAAAATTCACCTTTAGTTCACCTATTGCCATCAATGCGCTGTTTTTATAGATATTCTTTAGTGACAGGTCAAAGGTGACGGTCATTAGCGGAACATAGTAAAACATAAACATAAGCCACAGGGCAATTAGTATCATTGTAATCAGCAACACATACATAATTCCCCCCAAAGCCACAGCCATTCGGCTGTAAAACGTGAAGGAAAAAATACCTATTGTAAATATAAAGTATAAAAATATGCTGTGGACTAAAAACTTTTTGCAGTTATCTGCAATTCCGCCGAAAAAACATTCCAGAACCTTTACATCTTCGCCTCTGCCTAAATTCCTTGTAACAAGGGTTACTCCTGCGTAAAGAGGATAGCAAATTACAACTGTAAGCATTGAAATTACCAAGGAGAGAATTTCACCTAAAGGTTTTGTGAGAAAATACAAAATAACTCCCACCGCCACAGTAGGTACTGCAAAAAGGAGATTTGTAAAAACTATTTTGTAAAACTTTCTGAAATAGATTGAAACTAAATTTTCAAATGTAAACTTTTTTCTTTCCGTTGCCATAAAAATTCCTTATCTGATTAATACTTAATGCTATATGTTAAAGCCGGTGTAAAGGGCTAAAAACAGCACTGTATCTACTACCGCTGAAAGCATAGCCAAAAAAAGATATGTACCCGACCGCATAACAAATTCCTTGATGTTAAGCACATTGTTCTGCCTTTTTATTATCACCTTAAAGACCTGAGAAGAGAATAAAAAGCTCTGTTCCCCTTGAAAAGCGATTGAGGCAGACAGGATGAAAAATCCCGGTACAACTGCCAGCATAAAGAATGCAAAGCCTCTGCCTCCGCCCTGATAGCAAAGCTGTGTTAGAGTAAGTCCTGCACCAAAGCCCCTGAAGCCTGTAATAAGGGGTGTTACTGCGTTGCCCCAAGGACAAAACGCAAGGAAAAACACAGTGATGAAAAACAGGAACATTGGTGCAAAATTACTGCTGAAAAGACCGATAAAGTCCAGTGCTTTTCTTGTGTCAAAGTCCGTTGGAAACAAAAAGTCAAAGGACTGTCGGAAGCTTTCGCCGTTGTGAGTTCCTGCGTAAATTCCCACAGCAAAGCCGATTAGAATTGAAAGCAGAAACATTGTAAACAGTCCGTACCTTTTTAAAAAGTAGGAAATATCCTTTCTTCTGCTGTAAAAACTCTTTGGTGACCTAACTTTTAAAACTATTCCTTTCATATTTACCTCCACAAGGTTGTCCTTATAAGAGATAATATGATAGGTAACAGGAAAATATGAATATAATTACTTTCCAAGCTCCTCTGCCCTGCGTGTGCAGGATGCCATTGCCGACTTTATACCCTCATAGAATTTGTATTCTTCAAGAGTGTCGAGAGCCGCTATTGTAGTTCCTCCGGGGGAAGAAACCTTTTTGATTAATGTATCGGGGCTGTCCCCACTGTCCCTAAGCATTGCGGCACTGCCCTCAAGGGTTGCCACAACAAGGTTAAGGGCGTTTTCGTATGGAATACCGCATTCCTGTGCGTAGTCTGCCATTGCCTTTGCAAAGAGGTAAATGTAGGCAGGACTGCTACCGTTGACTGCAATAATCTCGTTCATATGCTCCTCGCCGAAAACCTCAACAGTTCCGTTTAGGGCGAACATATCCTTGACTATTTCAAAATCTTCCTGTGTGGTGTTTTGTGAGGGACACAGGGCTGTTGCGCCCTTGCCCAGCAATAAAGGTGTATTTGGCATAACCCTGACAACCCTGCAATCACAGTTAAGAGTGGTTTGAACATAGGATATTGAAATTCCTGCCGCAATGGAAACAAAGATTTTACTGTTATCCACATCATCCTTTATTCCCAAAAGCACCTCCTCATAGTTTTGAGGC
>JBJEOZ010000246.1:0-63287 GCA_051880975.1 Ruminococcus sp. | reverse complement strand
ATCAGAATCTTTTATTGATGAGATTTATTCTTTATTACATAATTGAGAATTCAAGGTGAAAAATTTGTGAAAAAATCAAAGCTGACTAAAAATATTATTACCGGATTTGGTGGACAACTCATTGCAATAATACTTGGACTCATTGTTCCAAGATATTTTATTACCAGCTATGGATCTGATGTAAATGGTTTGCTAAGCACAATAACTCAAATCTTTACATATATGGCTTTGTTAGAGGCTGGAATAGGGCAAGCTGCAAGAAATTTACTATATAAACCTTTTCAGGAAAAAGATACTGATGGAATTTCTGACATCAGTTCAATCGCTAAATCATATTTTAGAAGATTTACACTTATATATGCACTCGGTGTTATTATTCTTTCAGTCTCTTTGCCTTATATACTAAAGTCAAATGTTAGTCCGCTAACAATTTTTCTTATTGTTTTATTTGAAGGAATGTCAGGAGTAATATCGTTTTACTTTATTCAAACACCTTCTATTATTATCGCTGTTGATGGAAAAAGCTATATAAATAATGGAATTCTGGTAATTAATAAAATAATCGGTTATGCAGTTAAGATTATAATGGCTAGTTTTGGATTAAGCATTGTCTTACTTCAATTTGTCTTTTTTTTAGTTACTGTTGCAAAAGTTTTTTTCTATAGAATATATTTCAGAAAACATTATGCATGGATCGAATTCAAAAAGGTTAAAAAGGGAATAAAATTAAAAGACAGAAATTCTTATATTTTGACAGAGATTTGTTGGACTATTTTTTCTTCCACGGATATGATAGTGTTATCAATCTTTGTTAGTACGCAAATGTCTTCTGTTTATGCCATTTATAGTATGGCATTTACTCAAATTAGTGTTCTTTTGAATTCGGTATATTCCAGTGTAAACTATATCCTTGGTTATTCATATCACGAAAGCATAGAGAAGTACGAAAAGGTACACGATGCATATACTTCCATCTTTTTGGGACTAATGACAGTGTGTATGTCAGTGTGCTATGTATTAACGTTACCTTTTGTTACACTTTATACCCATGGCGTTACAGATGTTAATTACATTTATCCTTCTTTACCTGTAATGTTTTGTTTGGTTCAGATTATTTCGTGGAGTAGGTATATTGGAGGAAATCTAACCGGAATTGCCGGATACGCAAAAAAGACGAGTTATGTTTCATTAATTGAAGCACTTACAAATTTAATTCTGTCGATTATTTTTGTACATAAATTTGGCATTGTTGGTGTTACTCTTGCTACGGTTATAGCATTACCGCTAAAAGTAATTTGGTGCATTTATGTATCTGATAAAAAAGTGATGCATAGGTCTTATTGGAAATCAATTTTAATAATTGGAATTAACTTTGTATTTTTCTTTGGTGTAGTCTTTTTATCCTATTTTTTCAAACCAACAATTACATCCTATGGACAGTTATTTATTTGGGGTGTATTACTCACAGTTGTATTTGGTATTGTAGGAATGGGACTCAATTTTCTTGTTAACAAAGAATGCTGGAAAATATTAAGGAAGTATATTTTGAAGAGGTAAAGTAAATGCAAGTATATGCTGCCATACATAAAGATGAAAACACCAGAGCCAATTCAAGATCAGGTGGAATATTTACTGCTTTGTCTGATCAATTTCTCAATGGAGGAGTTGTTTATGGATGTGTTTTAGACGAGAACTGGAACGCTATTCATATTAGAGCCACATCAATGGATGAAAGAAATATGATGCGTGGCTCAAAGTACATTCAAAGTACCATGGGTGATTGTTTTAAGCAGGTAAAGACTGACTTGGAAGATGGAAAGGATGTTCTATTCTCCGGTACATCCTGCCAAATTGCAGGCTTACGCTGTTTTCTTCAAAAAGAATACCCAAATCTGCTTTGTATAGATATTGTTTGTCATGGAGTGCCCAGTAAAAGGGTATGGCATAAATATCTGGATTGGCAGTCAAAGGGTGATACGGTAATAGGTGTGGATTTTAGAAATAAAATCAAATACGGATGGGCTGAACATGTAGAAACCATTAAAACTGAAAAAAGTGAAATAGATAGTAGAGTTTTTAAAAATCTTTTCTATGGTCACAATGTGTTACGTCCTTCGTGCTATGAATGTCCATATAAATCTATTCATCATCCCGGTGATATCACGATAGCTGATTACTGGGGCATTGAGAAGGCGGCCCCCGAATTAAATGATAACAAGGGTGTTTCTCTTGTATTGGTAAATTCCCAAAAGGGTGAGCAGTACTTTGAAAAAACCAAGAGTGAGGTTGAGTGGAGAAAGACAAGAATAGAGGATTCTATGCAACCTCCATTAAAGGCACCGTTCCCAAGACCAATAACAAGAGATCAATTCTGGAAAGATTTTGAAGAAAAAGATTTTTCCTATATAGTTAAGAAATATGGCGGTCAAATTCCGCTGTGGCGTAAGGCGGTTAGAAAAGCTAAACGAGTGATTAAGAAACTAATGGGAAAAGTTTAGTATCAGGATTGGTTGTCCCATAACCTATACCATTTAGGTAAGATGAAAAGAGAGCTAATACTGATTACTTTTAGGAAATGTGAGAGAGGAACAAAATAAAATGAAAGGAATTCCTACATTATACGAAAGAAAAGAAGAATGCTGTGGCTGTACAGCTTGCTATGCTATTTGCCCAAAGGGAGCAATAACTATGGTTGAAGATGAAGAAGGTTTTGATTATCCTCAAATTGATGAAATAAAGTGCATTTGTTGTTTCCAGTGTACAAAGGTTTGTCCAATAAAGATGGCGAAAGCAAATAGATAGTTTATGCCATGCGGATTTATATGTAGCTTTATCAACTTATCAATACTTGTTACATTAATTGTTAGAGGTATAGTTTGTGTTATTGTTCCAAACATTATCTATTTGGTAGCATTTAGAAAGAAAAAGGAGTTTAAGGGCTGTATAAAACTATTAGATAAAATGACAAAAGGAAAATTAAAATTAGAAAAAAGGTTGTCTTAAAATTGGAGAACAAAATGGAAACTTTGCTTTTTGCGTGTTACAACAAGAATAAGTCAGAAAGGCTTATGTCCTCTTCGGGAGGAGTATATCCTATCCTAGCAAAAAAAGTATTAGATAACGGCGGTGTTATTTTTGCTGTTTGTTATGACAGCAAATTCGAAACAATTCATAAAAAAATAGAGAATTTTGAAGAAATAAAATCAAGTCAAGGTTCAAAATATATACCATCAAAATTGAATGATACATTTAAGGAAATTAAGTCTATTCTCAAGGACGGAAGACTTGTGATGTTTGTCGGCACACCTTGTCAATGTGGCGGTTTGATTTCTTTTTTGGGCGAAATAAAAGATAATTTATTATGTGTGGATTTTGTGTGTCATGGTGTTCCATCAAGGAGGATTTGGAGAAATTATCTTAATGGACAGGTGGATTCCAATAACTTAAACACCTTAAATATGAGAGATAAAACCTTGGGCTGGTCGCATTATAATTATAACTGGAAATTTACCTTTAACTCAGGGGAAGAGGAAGTGATTCCCCAGAGCAAGATTAAATATATGAATGGATTCACCAGGGATTATTATTTGCGTCCTTCCTGTTATGAATGTAGATTCAAAGGTATTGAGCGATGTACTGATATTACCTTGGGAGATTATTGGGGCGTTTGGGATGTTCACCCTGATATGGATGACAACTTGGGAACATCTCTTGTTCTTGTACATAGCCAAAAGGGACTTGATCTGTTTGATTCAGTAAAAAATAATTTGATATGTAAGAAAACCAGTGTTGAAAACGCAGTAAAGTGCAACCCAAGTATTATAAGTAGTGCAGGGAAAAACAATAGCAGAAAAGAATTTTTTGGAAAATTTAATGATTGTGAAGATTTTAACATAACCTTTGAATCGGTTTCAAAGGTAACATTTGCAAAAAAAATTATGAGGAAATCCAAACAGTTATTGAAAAAAGTATTGAAGAAATAATATAGAAAAATTTTATTATATTAATTTTATATTAGAGAAGTGCAATAATTATGAGAAAACCGATTTTATTTGAAAAAAAAGAACTCTGCTGTGGCTGTACAGCTTGCTATGCTATTTGCCCTAAGGGCGCAATAACTATGGTTGAGGATGAAGAGGGATTTGATTATCCTGTAATCAATGACGAAAAATGTATATCCTGTTATCAATGCGTTAGGGTGTGTCCAATTAAAATTAGTGATAATCAATAATTAAACAGGAGGGTAAGTGATGAAAGCGATAAACTGGGCTATTTTAGGAACAGGAGTTGTTGCCAATGAGATGGCAACTGCACTTACAGATTCAGGAAAAGAAATTTATGCTGTTGCAAACAGAACTTACTCAAAGGCTGTTGATTTTGCTGAAAAGTACTGTATTAAAAAGGTTTATGACAGTATTGACCAGATGTTTGATGACCCAAAGGTGGATGTTATCTACATTACAACACCTCATAACACCCACATTGACTACATTCGCAAGGGCCTTGAAAATGGTAAGCACATTTTGGCGGAAAAATCAATCACACTAAATAGTGACGAGTTAGAGGAGGCAGTTTCTCTTGCCCGTAAGAACAATTTGGTGCTTTGCGAGGCTATGACAATATTCCATATGCCAATCTACCGTCGTCTAAGAGAAATTCTTGACGAGGGGTTGCTTGGCAAGGTGAATGTGATTACAATGAATTTCGGCAGTTTTAAGGAATACGATATGAATAACCGTTTCTTTAGCAGAAATCTTGCCGGTGGCGCAATGCTGGACATTGGAGTGTATGCCCTCTCATTTGTAAGGTGGTTTATGGAGTCAAAGCCTGACAAATTTTCATCGTGTGTTAAACTTGCTCTAACAGGAGTTGACGAACAGGCAACAATACTTCTTGAAAATGATAGTCAGCAAATGGCAACCGTTGCCCTTACGCTCCACTCCAAACAGCCAAAGAGAGGAATGGTATCCTGTGATAAGGGATACATTGAGATTATGGAATATCCAAGGGCATGGGAGGCAAAAATAACCTACACCGAGGATGGTCATACAGAGGTTATTAAAAGCGGTGATAATGCACAGGCACTAAGATATGAGATGGAGGATATGGAAATGGCAATTAACGGTGATTGTTCCGGTGTATTCCTTGAATATACAAGAGATGTGATGGATATTATGACCAAAATCCGCAGGGAGTGGGGGTTAACATATCCCGAAGAGGAATAAATTATTACAAAAATATATAGGCAAAGGACTATGGTAACATCAAATTGATGTGCCGTAGCCTTTTAAAATATAGAAATAAAAACAAAAACTCCACCGAAAAAATCGGTGGAGCAGTATTCACTAAATATTTATATTGTTAGATATAAATTATAATTCTGCGAAATACTTAATTGTTCTTACCATCTGTGATGTGTAAGAGTTCTCGTTGTCATACCAAGAAACAGTCTGAACCTGAGTTGTGTCTGTGTCTTCCATATATGTGCACATTGTCTGTGTAGCATCGAAGAGTGAACCGTATGTCATACCAACGATGTCGGAAGAAACGATCTGATCTGTGTTGTAACCGTAAGACTCAGAAGCAGCAGCCTTCATAGCAGCGTTTACTTCGTCAACTGTTACCTTACCATTAACAACAGATGTAAGGATTGTTGTAGAACCTGTTGGAACAGGAACTCTCTGTGCAGAACCGATGAGCTTGCCGTTAAGCTCAGGAATAACAAGACCGATAGCCTTTGCAGCACCTGTTGAGTTAGGTACAATGTTAACAGCGCCTGCTCTTGCTCTTCTCAGGTCGCCCTTTCTGTGAGGACCGTCAAGAATCATCTGGTCACCTGTGTAAGCGTGAATTGTGCTCATAATACCACTCTGAATTGGAGCAAGGTCGTTAAGAGCCTTAGCCATAGGAGCTAAGCAGTTTGTTGTACAAGAAGCAGCAGAAATGATTGTGTCGTCCTTTGTGAGAACATTCTCATTTACTGAATATACAACTGTTGGAAGATCGTTACCTGCAGGAGCAGAGATAACTACCTTCTTAGCACCTGCATCAATGTGAGCCTGTGCC
Organism: Ruminococcus sp.; assembly: GCA_051880975.1. Lineage (GTDB taxonomy): Bacteria > Bacillota > Clostridia > Oscillospirales > Acutalibacteraceae > Ruminococcoides. Next base: position 57,221 of record JBJEOZ010000246.1, on the reverse strand, counting down.
TTAGCCTTAGATGTGTAGAAACCTGTGCACTCAAGAACTACATCAACGCCGATTTCGCCCCATGGAAGCTCAGCAGCGTTTGGCTTAGCGTAGATTGTGATTTCCTTACCGTCAACAACGATAGAAGATTCCTTAGCTTCAACCTTATCAGCAAGAGCATACTTACCCTGTGCAGAATCATACTTTAAAAGGTGTGCAAGCATAGCTGGATCTGTAAGATCGTTAATTGCCACTACTTCATAACCCTCTGCACCAAACATCTGTCTGAATGCAAGACGACCAATACGGCCAAAACCGTTAATTGCAACTTTAATTGCCATTTTCAAATTCCTCCTAATTTTTAAGGTAATTATATAATATTACAATATCGTAAATTTTTCAATACTCTTGGGGAAATTTAACCTAAGTTTTGAGAAAATTTTATGATATGAAATATTTTTACAAAAAATAATGGGGATTTCTGTACAGTTTTTCACATATAAAACAAATTATAATTCTCTATAGAAATTATTATAGTGAAAATATCTTGACAAGTTATCTTTTTTCTATTAAAATGTTAATGTACGCAAGTGGGTTTTGCGTAATTATGGGGACTTTTCCCATTTTGTAATTTTAATTGACTCATTTTGAGCCGTTATATATGGATAATCATTTAGTATTTTTCACCATAATTGATGATGTTATACACAAACTAAAATACTTACCGTTTTTCGGGCTTAATGATTTATTTTTATCAGGGCTTTTGCCTTTATTATAGTTTGTAAAATTGAATATCTGTCTTTAACGGCACCGGTCGATTGTTTTGATGAATTTGAACTATGGAAACACTGATTTAATCAGTATTTCCCAAAAAACAACAACGAGGAGGTGTCATTTCGTATGGAGCTATGGTTAGCAATAGTGCTGATTGTGGTTGCCTTTGGCGTTGCTTTCGGTGTGGGTACTGTTTTTGGTATTCAAAGAAGAAAGCAGGTGGCAGAAAAGGCTATCGGTTCTGCCGAAACCGAGGCTAATCGCATAATTACCGAGGCAGTCAAGTCAGCAGAGGCTAAGAAAAAGGAGTTCTTGCTTGAGGGCAAGGATGAACTTCATCGCTTGAGAAACGAAAACGAAAAAGAAATTTCCAGCCGCAGAAAAGAAATACAGCGTCAGGAAAGACGAATTCAGCAAAAAGAAGAAACCCTTGACAGAAAAATGGACAACCTTGAAAAGAAAGAGTACAGCTTTCAGAAAAAGCAAAAAGAGGTTGAACAAAAGCTGGAAGAGGTAGAGCAAGTCAAGAAAAGCCAGTTTGAAATGCTGGAAAGAATTTCAGGCTATACAGCAGACCAGGCAAAGGATTATTTGCTGCAACAGCTTGACAGCGAGCTTGACCACGAAAAGGCTGTAAAAATCCTTGAGTATGAGGAAAAGCTTAAGGAAGAAGCAGACAAAAGAGCAAGGAATATTATTTCCCTTGCAATTCAGCGTATGGCAGCAGACCAGGTTGCAGAGGCAACAGTTTCTGTTGTTGCCCTTCCTAACGACGATATGAAGGGACGCATTATCGGTAGAGAGGGTAGAAATATCCGCACTATCGAAACACTTACAGGTGTTGACCTTATCATTGACGATACACCTGAGGCTATCACACTTTCTTCTTTCGAGCCTGTTAGGAGAGAGATTGCCAGAGTTGCTCTGGAAAAGCTTATTGCAGACGGTCGTATCCACCCTGCAAGAATTGAAGAAACAGTTGAAAAGGCAAGGAGAGAGGTTGAAGCCACAATCAAGGCAGAGGGCGAAAAAACAGTCCTTGAAGCCGGCATCAACAATATTCACCCTGAGCTTGTTAAATTGTTAGGTAGATTAAAGTACAGAACCTCCTATGGTCAGAATGTGCTGAAGCACTCCGTTGAGGTTTCCTACATCGCAGGAATGATTGCTTCCGAGCTGGGACTTAACCCAACAGTTGCAAAGCGTGCAGGACTTCTCCACGATATTGGTAAGGCACTTGACCACGAGATGGAGGGTTCACATATTCAGCTTGGCGTTGATGTTGCAAGAAAGTACAAGGAAAGTGACGCAGTTATTCACGCCATTCACGCTCACCACGGTGATGTTGAGGCAAAGACAGTGGTTGCCTGTATTGTACAGGCGGCTGACGCAATTTCTGCCGCAAGACCCGGTGCAAGGCGTGAAAACCTTGAAAACTACATCAAGCGTTTGCAAAAGCTTGAAGAAGTGGGCAAAAGCTTCTCGGGCGTTGACAGTTGCTTTGCTATTCAGGCAGGTCGTGAAATCCGTGTTATGGTTAAGCCTGAGCATGTTAACGACGAAAGAATGATTCCTTTGGCAAGAGAAATTTGTCAGAAGATTGAGCAGGAGCTTGAATATCCCGGTCAGATTAAGGTTAACATTATTCGTGAATCACGAGTATCTGACTTTGCAAAATAACAAAATGATATAGAAATTATCAGGTACAGTCCGCACAAGACTGTACCTGTTTTTTATGGTTTAGCAGAACAAAAGTCCAAAGTGCCCCTGAATTTGAATTTCAGAGGCACTTATTTTATATGAACACAGGCTGATACTGCTTATTCTCATACGCAAGGGTTACACACCGAGGAATCAGAGTGAAGTCGCTTACCAGAGAATTCGGCTTTTTTATGCAATCATCCTGTGACATTGGAACAAAATATATATTTTTTGTGTTGAGCAATTTTCCGATATTGACCGCCGAGGCACCCAAACCGTCGTTGGTGGCTATGGACAAAAGCACCGGTCGTTGTATTCTCAGGTGGCTTTTTACCGCCATTGTAACAGGGGTGTCGGTGATACCGTTTGCAATTTTTCCCAAGGTATTGCCTGTGCAGGGGGCAACCACAAGCACATCACAAATTTTCTTAGGACCTATGGGTTCTGCGTCTTCTATTGTCCTTATAATTTTTTTGTTGGTGATGTTTTCCACTTCCGCAATGAATGACTCTGCTGTTCCGAATCTGGTATCTTTAGTGCTGGCATTGGTGGACATTATGGGGATAATATCATACCCCTCCTCCACCAGTTTTTTAAGCTGTGCTATGGATTTACTAAAGGTACAAAAGGAAGCCGACAGAGCATATCCGACGGCAAGCTTTTTCACCCGTCATCCTCCTTGAGTATATTAAGAATTGTGCTTTCTATTATCTCTCCGGCAGACTTTGGTGCAATTTTTCCCGGCAAAGACAGAGCGTGAATAGCCTTAATGCCACACTTTTCAGCATATGCAAAATCTACTCCTCCGGGGAGTGAGGCAAGGTCAATAATCAAAGTGTCCTTACTTAACTCTCTTAGTACATCCTCGCTTAGAATAAGGGAGGGGATTGTGTTAAAGATAAAGTTGTAGCTATTTATCTCCGTAAAATCTCCTGTTTTTATCCCCGCAAAACCGTTGAGCTTTATCCAGGCAAGGTCGCTTTGCTTTCTGGCTGAAACTGTCACATCAGCACCCATACCACGGAGCATTTCTGAAAGCACCTTGCCTATTCTTCCGTAACCGCACACAAGTACTTTACTTCCGTTTATGGTTATGTCGCTGTGCATTAAAGCCTGTTCAATGGCTCCCTCCGCTGTGGGAACTGCGTTTTTTACCGCAAATTCCTCCCTGTCGCTGTATGAGGAAACCTTGTTTTCTAAGTCGGGAAATGCGGATAAAAATTTGTCCTTAATGCCTGTAAATATGATTTTATCCTTTAGTGTATCCTCATATTCCTTTAGGTTAAGATTGCTGTTTGAATAGGGAGAAACAACATTTTCATCATCACTAAAGGGTATCACAGGGAGAATTATTATGTCGCTGTCAAGGGCGGATGCAATTTCACAGTCCATTGTACCCAGCTTGTCAAAGCCCCACAGACGCACCTTGTAACCGTCATCCTTTAGAGCCTTGGCAAGGTAGAAACTCCGTTTGTCACCGCCAAGCACCCCGAAAGTCTTGTCATAACTATTCATAGAAAGCACCTTTTACTGTTTATTTTGATTGCCTTATACCACCATTATATGTAAAGGGCAATAAAGTGTGCTGTTTTGTAAGTGTAATTTCTTAAAACAAAACAGCACCTTGTCCGCCCTCTTATACTAATTTAGCCTTAGTATTCTTTAGCAGTTGTGACACTTTGCCTTTGCAACAAAGCTTTCACAGTCAACACACTGGCACTGGCTTGGGTTAGGCTCGTGTGTGCCTACCATAATGGAGTCCAAAGCACAGTAGTTCTCTGTTGCGTTGTGGTTTTCACAGGAAGTAACTGTACATCTGATAGAACTGTTCTTATGATTCTTGTCCATTTTTATCACCTCAAAATTATTTGACACCTTGTTTTTCCTTGTGTCCTCATTATTATTGGTGAATGTGTATTAAAATATTCGAGCAAAATTTATACCCTTGAATAAAATATACCGAGGTGATTTTGTGGCTGTTATTTACTTTATTATGATATTCCTATCTCTTATAGGAATAATAGAAATAGTAAGCTACCTTATTTATCATTTGATGTCGGTAAAAAACGAATGTTCAACCCTGCTTATCACACCTGTAAACCGGGACAGCGACTATGAAATGATAATAAGAAGTGCAATGGAAAAGGCAAAGTGGATGGGAACACTACGGCCTCAAAGGATTATCATTTTGGCGGACGGTGTAAATGATGACACTCTAAAGGGAATAAAAGCAATGACCTGCGGATACGACTATATAGAAATCATAGAAAAAAAGGACAGGGAAAAAATACTGAGTTTATTGTAAATTCCCCCCAACAATGATATAATTACCATATGACAAATAACGAGTTATTACAGATTACCGGGACAGTTGAAGATATAATTTACAGAAACGAGAACAACGGCTACACAGTTCTTGAAATTGATGTGAAGGGTGAGCTTGTTACAGCAACAGGGATAATGCCCTCCTTGGAGGCGGGAATGGAGGCAAGGCTTTTTGGTAACTACAAAAGCCACCCAAGCTACGGTCTGCAATTTTGCACAGAAACCTTTGAACTGACAATTCCCACATCAGTCCACGGCATCCTAAAGTATCTTTCTTCAGGAGCTGTTAAGGGGATTGGCGTTGCCACAGCTACAACTCTGGTAAAAGCATTTGGCGAAAATACACTAAAGGTTATGACAGAGGAGCCACAGCGTGTGGCAAAGCTCCGTGGTATTTCAGAGGAGAGGGCACAGGATTTTTCGAAACAACTTCAGGAAAATATTGGGGTTAGGGAGCTTATGCTGTACCTTAGCGAGTTTAACATAACCCCCAACACAGCGGTGAAGATATACAATGTTTACGGTAATAAAAGCCTTGACTACATAAAGGAAAATCCATATTCTCTATGTGACAGCGGAATTAGGGTGGCATTTGAAGTAGCGGATTTAATTGCAGTTAAGCAGGGCAGACAGGTTGATGATGAGTTCAGAATTAGGGCGGGTATTGTACACGTTCTGAACCACAACAAGCTGAACGGTCACACCTGTTTGCCTGAGGAAAGATTGGTGCAGACAACATCAGGCTTTCTGAATGTGGAACAGGACTTGGTACAAGCCTCTTTAAATGATATGATATTTGATGCCTCCCTTATGCGTGAGGTTTTTGACGAAAAAAAGTTTGTTTTTCTCCCTGAAATGTACAGGGCAGAAAGCTTTATAGCCGGCAGAATTAAGATGATGCAAAGCTTTCCTGCGGAAAAATTCAAAAATACTGACAGTCTTATTGAAAAGATAGAAAATGAAGATAACATAGAGTATGCCGAAAAGCAGAAAGAGGCAATAAAATCCGCAATGGAAAAGGGATTTTTGATTTTGACAGGCGGTCCGGGAACAGGCAAAACCACCACCCTTAATGCCATAATCAAAATACTTGAGCTTAACGGTCAAAAGGTACTTCTCACAGCTCCCACAGGCAGAGCATCCCAAAGAATGGAGGAGCTGACGGGGAAAGAGGCAAAGACAATTCATCGACTCCTTGAGGTTGCCTACGACAAAGAGGACAGACCTGTTTTCAAAAGAAATGAAAAGAATCTTTTGAAATGCGACGCCCTTGTGGTGGACGAGGTTTCTATGGTGGATTCACTTCTTTTTGCAAGTTTGATGGAGGCTTTACCCTTTGGCACAAGGCTTATCCTGGTGGGCGACAGTAACCAGTTGCCATCTGTCGGTCCGGGAAATGTACTCAGTAACCTTATTGAGTCGGATATTTTACCCTATGTTGAGCTAAACGAGATTTTCCGTCAGTCGATGGAAAGCCTTATTGTCACCAACGCCCACAGAATTGTAAAGGGTGAACTGCCTGATATTTCCCACCGTGACAGTGACTTTTTCTTTTTGCCCACAAGTAATGCCCTTGAGGGTGCTAACCTTGTTACAGACCTTTTTGCAAGGCGACTTGTAAAAAGCTACAGCTATTCACCATATGAGGACATACAAATCCTATGCCCAAGCAAAAAGGGTGTTTTGGGTGTAACTGAATTAAACGAAAAACTGCAAAATGCCGTCAACCCTCACACCGATGACAAAAAGGAAATAAAGTTCGGCAGAAAAACTCTCCGTGTGGGTGACAAGGTAATGCAGTACAAAAATAACTACGACATTTTGTACACAAGGGATAACGGCGAACAGGGATCGGGAATATTTAACGGTGACATCGGTATAATTGAGGATATACAAAAGAAAGACCAAAGGATTAAAATTAGGTTTGATGACAAAACCGCTGTTTACGACTTTGACTCTGCACAGGATATTGAGCTTAGCTATGCCACAACCATACACAAAAGTCAGGGAAACGAATTCACCGCTGTTATTATCCCACTGTTTAACACTCCCCCTATGCTTTGCTACCGCAATCTGCTTTACACAGGGGTCACAAGGGCGAAAAAGCTACTTATTATGGTGGGTGACAAAAACATAATCTCCAAAATGACATTCAGCAATAAACGAAACGGAAGATACTGCGGGTTAAAATACCTTTTGCTCAAGGACAACATCATATGAAAATAGCAAAATTTATAAGAAAATTCTTCTTCCCTGCAAGGTGTCCATTTTGCAAAAATGTTATGGGAATTGATGAATACTGCTGTCCCCACTGCAAGGACAAGTTGCCCTCTACATACATTGAAAACTTTGCCCGTGGAGGATACAGGTGTGTTTCATCCTTTCCCTATGACGGAGTTTACAAGTCAGCCATAAAAGGCTTTAAGTTTAACAATAAGCCAAGGATAAGTAAACAGCTTGCTATGCTTATGGAAAGTGATATTAGGGATTACTACAGTGACATCACCTTTGACATTATTACAAGCGTTCCTCTACACAGGAAAAGACTTCGACAGCGTGGCTACAACCAGTCACAGCTTATTGGTAAGGAGCTTTCAGCCCTGTTAAATATCCCATATGTTGAAGTCCTTGAAAAACACAAGAATAACGAAATTCAGCACACACTAAAGGCAAAGTACAGAATAAAAAATGTAAAGAACGCATACAGGTTGATTGACAGGAATTTGGTAAAGAACAAGAATGTTTTAATTGTTGATGACATAATCACCACAGGATGTACCCTTGGAGAATGTTGCAAGGTCATAAGAAACGGCGGTGCAAAGTGCGTTGCCTGCTGTACATTCTGCAAGGTACTATACACTTGAAAAGAAATTTTCATTGGACTATAATATTACAAATAATGGTAAACTCAAACAGGAGGTCAAATTATGAATATTGCTATTGACATCGGCACTTGCAACACAAGGATAGCAACACAAAGTGACGGTATAATTATTGATGAACCTTCCGTAATAACTTACGATACATACACCAACTCCATAATTGCAGTGGGTGAGGGAGCATACAAAACCCTTGGCAAAACCCCAAAGAGGGTTGAGGCAACCTTTCCAATGGCAGACGGTGCAATTTCTGCATCTGAGCTTGTGGAAAATATGGTGCGAATTTTTATTGGAAAAATCGGAAAGAAAAAAATCTCTATGCCCCGAGTAATCACAGCAGTTCCGGGAGGAATTACCGAGGTTGAAAAAAGGGCAATAGTAAATGCAATAAGCTCCTACGGTGTAAGGACAGTTTATCTCATTGAGTCTGCAAAAGCCGCCGCTTTGGGAGCAGGACTTGACATACTATCCGGTGAGGGCAAGCTGGTTGCCGACCTTGGGGGTGGCACAAGCGACATCGCTGTCCTTTCCCTTGGCGGAGTAAGCTCCGGTATTTCACTTAGGAAAGCCGGAAATGAAATGGACAAAAACATCATTAAATATATGAAGAACAAGTACAAGCTTGCAATAGGTCTGCAAATGGCAGAGCAATGCAAAAAGGAAATCGGCTTTGTAAAAATGGTAGGCGAGGACAAAACCTTTGTGATGAAGGGTATTGAGCTTACAAGGGGACTGCCAAAGGCGATAGAGGTCAGTAAAAGTGAGCTTGTGCCTATCTATCAGAACACTATGCTGGAAATCATAAGGGGAATTGTTGATGTGCTTGAAAACACTCCTCCTGAGCTTAACGGTGACCTGTTAAATAACGGAATTGTTTTCACAGGCGGACTTAGCAAAATCGGCGGACTTAAGGAGCTTGTGGGCGACTACATCAGGAATTTGAAAATCACTATTGCGGACGAGCCTGACACCTGTGTTATAAGAGGTATTACAGAGGCTATACAGTATATTAAAAAGGTTGAAAACAAAAAGGGTCACGAAATAAACCCACTTTTGGCGGCATATTAATATGGATAAAGCAAAGGGTAATTTTAGCACAATTCAGCTTTTGAAAAACATATTCTACATACTTCTCTGCCTGTTCTCAACTAACTCATATCTGCTGATTAAAGGTACAGGCAGTGTGATTTTGACTTTGTCTGCTGTATTTTCCTTTATCCTTGTGAACATTCTGCCTTTTTTACTCAGCAATGTTCACACTGCAAGGCTAAAACTTTGCTGTCACGGAAAGGACTGCCTGATTACATTTTCCTTTGCCTGTTTTGTGTCGGTGATTTATCAAATTGTTCAGCTTGTAAGGCTTGTGCCAAACCATTGGGCAGATTATCTTATAAATCTGCTGATTTGCATTTTAGCCCTAAGTGTAATATTTTGGAACGGTATTATTTCCGTCTACTCCACATCTGTACAGCTTGGGATAAAATACAGGGTGATAGGACTTTTGTGCGGATGGATTCCCGTTGCTCATCTTTTTGCCCTGTATAAAATCATCAGGATAACATCAGAGGAAGTTAGATTTGAAGAGGAAAAATATCTGCTGAACGAAAGGCGAAAAGGGGAAGAAATTTGTAAGACAAAGTACCCTGTACTTCTTGTACACGGTGTATTTTTCCGGGACTTTAAGCACCTTAACTACTGGGGCAGAATTCCCCAGGAGCTGACAAAAAACGGTGCAACAGTTTACTACGGAAACCACCAGTCTGCACTTTCCGTAAAGGACAGCGGTTTTGAACTTGCAAACAGAATTAACCAAATTGTCAGAGAAACAGGATGTCAAAAGGTGAACATAATTGCCCATTCAAAGGGCGGCCTTGACATTCGCTATGCTTTGGCTAAGTGCAATATAAGTGACAAGGTGGCATCCCTTACAACAATCAACACACCACACAGGGGATGTGAATTTGCCGACTATCTCCTTACTAAAATCCCTGTTTCTATGCAAAAAAGAATTGCCAAGACCTACAATTCTGCACTAAGAAAATTAGGTGACAGTAACCCCGATTTTATGGCGTCCGTGGTGGACTTGACCGCCAACGGAGTTGAAAAAATTAACCAAAGCCTTGCACAGTATGAACCGCCAAAGGGAGTTTACTGCCAAAGTGTAGGCTCTGTGCTGAAACACGCAACAGGCGGAAAATTCCCCCTAAACTTTTCCTACCACCTTGTAAAGCACTTTGACGGTGAAAATGACGGTCTTGTGTCAACAAAATCCTTTCCTTGGGGCGAAAACTTTACATTGCTGAAATCACCCGGAAAAAGAGGAATTTCCCACGGTGATATGATTGACCTTAACAGGGAAAATATATCAGGCTTTGATGTGAGGGAATTTTATGTTCGCCTTGTAAATGACCTTAAATCAAGGGGTTATTAAAAACTAAAAAATATAAATCAAGGGCAATTTCAAAGCAATAACGGTTTTGAAATGCCTTTTTTAATGTGTTGTTTCATAGGTTATTCCATAATTTTGCACCACTTGATTTTTATATGCTCCTATGATAAGATAATTTTATCAAATTAAGGAATGATAGTATGAAAATTTGTCAGAAATGTAAGAAAATTCACAGCGATAGTCAGGACCGATGCAGTATATGCGGAAAAACTCTGAAAACAATCGTTGACAAAAATACTCCCGTTGGAGTTTGCGAGGTTTCGGGAGTTGACCGAATGCGTGTTCACGGTGCTTTGGAGGACGCAGGAATTCCCTGCTCGGAGGCTCGCAGAAAAAAGAGTGTTTCAAGCGAGGCTGTAACCGGGGGAGATTTGTCCGATGTTGTTATCCTTGTTCCGTATCAAGCCTATGATAAGGCATATGATATATGTGTGGGAATAGGTGTAATTGACGAAAATGATGTTGCCCCTCTTACAGAGGAGGAGCTAAATGATATTGAAAGCAAAAAGTCAGTTCTTGACAAGGACGCCGAGGATTTTATGGAGATGTCCCAAAGCAAGAGAACTTTTGTCAGAATTGTATCTGCAATTCTACTGATACTTGTTTTCTGCGGTGTGATTTGGGGCGTAGACTACGGTTTAGAATGGATAAAAGGATTTTTTTACTAAAGGAGAATGATTTATGAAAATTGATACAAAATGTGTTCAGTCGGGATATAATCCCTCAAACGGTGAGCCAAGGGTACTTCCTATTGTACAAAGCACAACATACAGCTACGACAGTGCAGAAACAATGGGAAAGCTTTTTGACCTTGAAGAGGACGGTTTCTTCTATACAAGACTTGCAAACCCGACCCTTGATTCAGTAGAAAAGAAAATCGCCGACCTTGAGGGCGGTGTTGGCGCAATGCTCACATCCTCAGGTCAGGCTGCATCTACATTTTCAGTTACAAACATTGCAAAGGCAGGTGACCATATTGTATGCTCATCTGCTGTTTACGGCGGTACATTTAACCTGTTTAACAAAACTTTAAGGGACTTGGGGATTGATTTTACATTTATCAAGCCTGACAGCACAGAAGAGGAAATTTCCGGTGCCTTTAAGGACAATACAAAGGCTTGTTTTATCGAGGCTGTTACAAACCCAAGCCTTGATGTTTCCGACATTGAGCTTTTTGCAAGGGTTGCCCATACTCACGGTGTACCGCTTATTGTTGACAACACCTTTGCAACTCCAATCAACCTTCGCCCATTTGAATGGGGTGCTGACATTGTAGTTCACTCCACATCAAAATATATGGACGGTCACGCAGTAGCACTTGGTGGTGTTGTTGTTGACAGCGGTAACTTTGACTGGAACAACGGAAAGTTCCCAATGCTGACACAGCCTGACGAAACATACCACGGTGTTGTATATACCGACCACTTTGGCAAGTGTGCCTATATTGCAAAGGCAAGAGTTCACCTTATGAGGGACTTTGGCTCACAGGCAGCCCCAATGAATGCCTTTCTGCTAAATTTAGGTCTTGAAACCTTGGCTTTAAGAATGGAGCGACATTGTGGGAATGCCCAAAAGATTGCAGAATTTCTTGAAAAATCCGATAAGGTGGAGTGGGTGAATTACCCCGGACTAAAGTCAAGCAAGTACTACGACTTGGCTAAAAAGATGATGCCTAACGGTACCTGCGGAGTTATCTCCTTTGGTGTTAAGGGTGGTAGAGAAGAGGCATCTAAATTTATGGAATCACTTTCCCTTGCAAAGATTGTTACTCATGTTGCAGATGCAAGAACCTGTGTTCTCCACCCTGCAAGCACAACCCACCGTCAAATGACCGACACACAGCTAAAGGACTGCGGTGTTGAGCCAAATATGATTAGATTATCAGTAGGAATTGAGAACAGTGACGACATTATCCAGGATATTGAACAAGCACTTAAATCCCTGTGAAAAGGAAAGGCTTGAAAAGGAAAATAAAGAAACCTATGTATCTGCCGTTTTGGTGTGTGCAGGCAACAGCACACGAATGGGACTGGAAAAGTCAAAGCAGTTTATAGAAATCCTTAACAGACCGGCAGTCTTTTACACACTTTCAGCCTTTGAAAATGCTCTTTCTGTAAACGAGGTTGTAATTGTGTGCAGAGAGTGTGACAAAATGGAGTTTCAAAGCATTGTGGCTCAGTACAATTTTTCAAAGGTTACCTGTATCACAAATGGCGGAGAAACACGGTCTGTAAGTGTGAAAAACGGTATAAATCAAACCTCACAAAAGGCAACTCATATTGCCGTCCACGACGGAGCAAGGTGCCTTATTACAACAGAGGAGATCGAAAAGGTGGTTTTGTCAGGCATATTAACAGGTGCCTCTGCCTTGGGTGTTCCTGTTAAGGACACCATAAAGGTGGTAAACAGCGACAACACCATAAAGGATACTCCCGACAGAAGTACACTTAGGGCAATACAGACTCCCCAAGTTTTTGATAAGGAAAAATATTTAAAATTCCTTGCAATGGCAGAGAGTGATGCAGTTGACTTTACCGACGACTGTAAATTGTTTGAGTACTGCGGAGAAAGGGTTACTGTGGTGGACGGACTTTATACCAACATAAAGCTGACAACACAGGACGATATTTTGTTGGCAAAAAGTATTTTGGAAAGTAGGGGAGTTAATTGCGAGTAGGACACGGTTATGATGTGCATAAGCTGGTTGAGGGGCGAAAGCTGATTTTAGGCGGTGTGGAAATACCCCACACTGTGGGACTATTAGGTCATAGTGATGCTGATGTACTTCTTCACGCAATAATGGACAGTCTGCTTGGTGCGTCTGCACTTGGGGACATTGGAAAGCTGTTTCCCGATACTGATGAAAGATACAAGGGAGCAGACAGCCTTGCACTACTGAAAGAGGTTGTCAGGGTGCTTAATGAAAATGGCTACAAGATTGTGAATATCGACTCAACAGTTATTGCCCAGTCACCCAAGCTAAAGGACTACATTGTGAAAATGAGGGAGAACATTGCATCTGCCTGTAACATAGATGTTGACTGTGTCAGCGTTAAGGCAACAACAGAGGAGCATCTTGGCTTTACAGGACGAAAAGAGGGAATTTCCGCCCACAGCGTTTGCCTTATAGAGTAAAAACTTACTAAGTATTATTATTACCCTTTGCCAAATAATATAGGCGGAGGGTGTTATGGATAAGAAAAATAATAAAATTGAAGAGCCTGATATGGATTTAGAGTTCAGCACCTGTTCATCATACGATTGCACAGGTCTTATCCCCACCGAAACAGATTTAGATGATGCGGTGGAAAATTACGAGGAGCTGTACCCCTTTTTGCCCCCAACTGTGGAGCCGAAAGAGGAACAGTAAAGAAATTTGATAAACGACAAAACACCGTGGAGATTAGTTTCCACGGTGTTTTTATTAGTTTATTTCCCTGTCATTCCGATGGTTTCCCTTTCTCTGTCATTCTGAGGAAACGAAGTGACCGAGGAATCTTAACGGAAAGCAGTAGTGCATAAACCGACACTATCAGGTTATATGAAATTTAGGACTTAACAAAGGCTCCCTCGGATGAGGGGGCTGTCGGCTCTGACGACTGGGGGAGTGAAAAAGTAGTCAATATATCTTGCTTTGTCTTTAGATTACAAAGTGCAAGTCAGAACATATAACCGCACTATCTACTAAAGACAAAATGAGATAAAGAGAACACTTTTTCCCTCCTTCCACCGCAAGCGGTCCCCCTCCCTCGTCTGAGGGAGGCTAAATGAAGGGTATTTTTATATTCAGCACAGCATTTTTGCCCGTATTTTTTGCAGAATTTTTTTCTCCTGTCGGCTCACCTGTACCTGTGTCATATTTAGTGTTTTTCCCGTCTGTGTCTGTGTCATATGCTTGTAGTACCTAAGCTGAATCAGTTTGCTGTCCTGTTCGCTCAAGTCCTCCAAAGCCTTTTTTAGGGAGATTTTTTCTGTGTATTCCTCCTCACAGGAGTTTACCGTAAGGTCGATGTTATCATTTTCTTCACCTGTTAAGGAAAGAGGAATTTGACCGGCAGAAAGTGCCTCGGCTATTTTTTCCGGCTCGGTGTCTAACTTTTTTGCAATTTCGGGTATGGTTAAATCCTTTTCAAGGTCGGTAAGGTTGCAAATTTTTAGGTACAATTCCTTTAGACTTCGGCTCACCTTTACAGTACCGCCCTCCCTGAAAAGTCGCTTGATTTCCCCAAGAATTACGGGAACAGCGTAGGTGCTTAGCTTGTAACCAAGACTGCTGTCAAACCTGTCCACAGCCTTAATAAGCCCCTCACACCCAGCCATATAAAGGTCGTCGTAATCAATGCCCTTGCCCTTGAATTTTTTACAGCAGGAGTGGACAAGACCAAGGTTTTCCTCAATGATTTCGTTACGGCTTTTCATATTTTGCACGAATTAACTTTTTGTACAATGTTACTGTGGTGCCTTTGTCCTCTTTTGAACTCACCTTAACCTTGTCCATAAAGCTTTCCATAACAGCAAATCCAAGACCGGCTCTTTCTTCTCCTCCTGTTGTAAACAGAGGTTCCATAGCCTTTTTTATGTCGGGAATTCCCTTGCCCTTATCACGAATCTTTATGATAATTGTGTTGTCCTCTGCAATTTCGCCCTTTATGTAAATCATTCCACCTGTGTCACGGTAACCGTGTACAATGCAGTTTGTAACAGCCTCGGACACAGCAGTTTTTATGTCGGAAAGCTCGCTTATTGTGGGGTCAAGCTGGAGAATAAAAGCGGAAATTACAGAACGGGCAAAGCTTTCGTTTATACTTTTTGAGGGGATTTTCAGCTCCATTGAATTAACTATGTTCATTTTATTACCCCCAAAGTTTGTATTCCTGCCAGTTGAACAACCCTTTTGATGTTCATAGGCAAGTTGGTAATTTTCAGACTTCCGCCCAAAAGTGACATTTGGCGAAATCTGCCCATAATCAGTCCTATTCCGCTGCTGTCCATAAATTTTACATTGGAAAAATCAAGGCAAAGGGTGTGGGGTCGGAGAGCCTCGGTTTGGGAGTCTATTTCCGGCCTTAAATTTTTGCTGGTGTGCTGGTCAATCTCACCGCTGAGAAAGACGGTCAGCACATTGTCCTCGTAAGATGTGTTTAACATATTGAACTTCCTTTTCTATGTAATAATAAAAAACTCATACTATTATCATAAATAGTATGAGTCAAAAATTTTGTATTATTCTGTTGTAATGAAATTATTTTTTTGATTTATTTGTGCTGTGGAGTGTGTTTATTCAGACAGCCTATCAATAAGTATTGGTCTGATTTCTCCGGCAAGGTAAAGTGAACCGCAAATCATAATTGTGCAGTCCTCTTTTTTGGCAAGGTCAAGGGCAATATCAACGGCATCTTTTGGTGAATCGGCGGTAATGACATTTGGGAATTTGTCACGACAAATATCGGCTAATTCTTCACCTGTGAGTGAACGAGGATTGTCAACGGTAAGGGTGATTACTGTCTGGAATTTTCCCTTGATAAAGTCTATGCTGTGGCTTATGTCCTTATCCCTAAGCATACCCATAATAAGCACCCTTTTGCCACTTGTGTACTCCTCAACACTTTTTCCGAAGGACTCCATACCGTTTGGGTTGTGAGCACCGTCAAGTATAACCCTTGGAGATTTGCTTAGTAATTCAAACCTTGCAGGATTTTTCGCCTTAGCAATTCCGTATTCAATGTCATCTTTTGTGATAGGGTAAAAATATTCGTCAGTAAGCACCTCAATGGTTTTTAGTGCTGTTCTAAGGTTAGCAATTTGGTGAAGTCCTGCAAGATGGAGGTTTAGCTTTCTGCCTTTGTATTTCACCGTTGTACCCTCAATGGTGGAAGAAATCACCTTGAATTTGCAGTCCTCTGCAAAATGATAGATGTTTTTATGCTCTACGCAGTACTTTACAATTTGCCTTTCAATAGCGCTGTCTGTTTGCTCGCCGATTACTGTAAAGGAATTTTCCTTGATAATTCCGCACTTTTGAAAAGTTATCTTTTCTATAGTATCCCCTAACACAGCGGTGTGGTCAAGTGCTATGGGTGTTATTACGGAGCATAGGGGAGAGGGAATTGTGTTGGTGCAGTCAAGTAGTCCGCCCATACCTGTTTCCAGCACAACAATGTCGCACTTTTCCTTTGCGTAGTAGTAAAAGGCAACTGCATTTACAAACTCAAATTCTGTGATTACATCTCCCTTTTCAGCCATTTCCTCAACAATGGGATAGATGTATTCAACTGCGTCTGCAAGGCTCTGCTCCGGTATCATCTGTCCGTTAATCTGTATCCTCTCCCTAAAATCTGTGATGTAGGGTGAGATGAAAAGACCTGTTTTAAGTTTAGCCTCTGTCAGTACAGAGCTTATCATTTGAGATACAGAGCCTTTGCCGTTTGTACCTGCAATATGAACGAATTTGCACTTGTTTTGGGGGTTGCCTATTTTGTCAAGCAGTTTTAACATTCTGTCCAAGCCAGGGCGTGAGCCAAGGTGGAGTAGGCTGTGTATTTTTTCTAATGATTGTTGATATGTCATAAAAGCTCCTTGTAAATTTCGTTTTTCTTAAATCCTGTGAGGGATGCAATTTCCTTACTTGCGTCTGTTGCCTTTTTGCCCTTTTCTATCAGTTCTTTAGCCATTTCAACAGCCTGACTTAGGGTGTAACTCTCTTCATTTTCTTCTTTAGCCTTGCCTTCAAGTACAAGGACAATTTCTCCCTTTAGTCCTGTTTCTCCGAAGTCCCTGAATGCCCTGTCGGTGGTGGTGCGAATTACCTCCTCGTGAACCTTTGTAATCTCCCTTACAATGGACAGTTTTCTGTTTGGAAAGTAACTTGCAAAGTCCTTTAGGGTGTTTTTCAGCTTGTGAGGTGCCTCGTAAAACAACATTGTCCGTTCTTCATTTAAAAGGCTTTCCAGGTGTTCCTTTCGGCTTTTCTTGTTAACACTTAAAAAGCCCTCAAAGGTAAATCTGCCTGTTGGCAGACCGGAAATTGCAAGGGCAGATGCAAAGGCTGTTGGGCCGGGGATAACAACGGTGTTTATGCCCTTTTCCTCACATTGCATAATCAGTAGCTCACCGGGGTCGCTTATGCAGGGCATACCTGCGTCAGTTACTATTGCACAGCTTTCACCGTCAAGAATCCTTTGGGTGATAATTTCCCCACGCTGAAGCTTGTTGTGCTCAAAGTAACTTATCATTTCTTTTTTTATTCCAAAGTGGTTTAATAGCTTTAGGGTGACTCTGGTGTCCTCGGCGGCAATAAAGTCAACACTTTTTAGTGTTTCCACCGCCCTTGGTGAAAAGTCGCTGAGGTTTCCTATGGGAGTTCCCACAACATATAAGACGCTCATATTTTCTCCTTATAATCTCCGTAAATTTCCAGCATTTCCGGTGAAAAATCACCGTTTTCACCCTCTATCATAAGGGTTGACTCTGTAATCATAAATCCCGGCTTTCCGCCTCTGCGACCCTCAATAAGCACAAGCTTTGGCGCTTTAGTTAGCCTTTGCTGAACAAGTCGGAGCCTTTTTGGTTCAAGGTCATATTTCCTCATTAGTGTGATAAGGTCAGTTAGCCTTTCACTACGCTGGCACATACAAAGTCTGCCACCGAAGTTTAGCAGTGATGAGCTTACCTTGATTATATCCTCAAGGTTACACATAACCTCGTGACGGGCAGTTTTTTTCCCACTGTTTGGGTTATGTATGCCTGTTCCGTTTTCCTTGTAGGGAGGGTTGCAAACAACAAGGTCAAAGTAACCGAAGTTCACCTTTCCCTTTAGCTCATTTAGGTCGCTGTTTATCACCGTAATGTTGTCAAGTTCGTTCAGTAGGACACTTCTTTCCAGCATTGAACAGGCGTCGCTTTGAATGTCCACAGCGATTATTTCAAGATTTTTGTTTTCCTTTTTCATCAAAAGTGGGATAGTGCCACAACCTGTGCCAAGGTCAATAGCTCTGCGACTTTTCTTAGGGGACGCAAAGTTACTTAAAAGTATTGTATCTGTGGAAAAGTGGTGAATATCACTTACAATTATTTTTATGTCTTTACCCAATGGTTCAAGGTGTTCGTTTTTGTTCAGCACATTATCCCTCCTATTAGTACAAACCAGAGCAATTATACTACAATAAATGAAAAACAGCAAGGCAAACACCTTGCTGTTTCACTCAAAAATTAAATTATGCTTCTGCAGGAGCACCTACAGGGCATGTGTCTGCACAAGCACCGCAGTCAATGCACTCATCAGCGTTAATTACATACTTGCCGTCGCCCTCGGAAATAGCACCAACAGGACAACCGTCAGCACAAGCACCACAGCTGATGCATTCATCAGAAATAGCATATGCCATGAAGAACACCTCCTTATTAAACTGGTTTTATTCTACCATAACAGTATCAAAAAATCAACGGATTTTTGCTTTTGTTATTATTTTTCCGTTTTTTCGCCATTTTCTTGTTTCTTTTGACTTTCACGAACCGGTTTTTCATCGTGGCGATTCTTGTTTGGGATGCGTTCACGAACAGGTCTGATTTGTTTTAGTGTAAAGGTTTGGGGAATTGCCTCCTCAGGGGCAGAATCAAGCTTTACCTTTACCTTGCCTGTCAGAAGAGCTGTTTCAACAACAGTACCCTTGCCCTCAGGAGTTCTTACATTTGTTCCCACCTTAGGAGTATGCTTTAGAAGGTCGCTGTATGCCTCCTGTTCGTATTTTAAACAGCACATAAGTCTGCCACAGGTACCGCTGATTTTCACAGGGGAGAGGGAAAGTCCCTGTTCCTTTGCCATTTTTATGGACACAGGCTGAAATTCCCCTAAAAATCCGTTACAGCAAAATGGTCTGCCACACATTCCAAGACCGCCCAGCATCTTTGCTTCGTCCCTAACACCGATTTGCCTAAGCTCAATCCTTGTTCTGAAAACAGTTGCCAAATCCTTTACAAGCTGTCTGAAGTCAACTCTGCCGTCTGAGGTGAAGTAAAAGAGGATTTTGCTGTTGTCAAAGGTGTATTCAACATCAACCAGTTTCATATCCAAATTGTGATTACGGATTTTTTCCTCACAAATTTTCATAGCCTCTTTTTCACGAGCTTTATTCTCTTCAAGGTGTTCAAGGTCCTTTTTTGTTGCTTGACGGAGAACCTTTTTTAGCGGATGAACAATTTTTTCCTCATCAACCTCTTTGTTTGCAAGGGCAACTGTGCCACATTCCACACCACGGGAAGTTTCTACAATTACTCTGTCTCCTTGATGAAAATCATAATTATCAGGGTCAAAATAATAAATCTTTCCAACCTCTTTAAATCTAACTCCAATTACTTTTGCCATGTTATCCTCCTGAGTTCAGTACACAGCCAAGTGGAAAGCAGGTTTATGTTTCCGTTTCCCTTTGCCATACGCTGTGCCTTTTCTATTGTATCTAACAGGGAAAGTGATTTTTCCCTTGTAAGTTTTCTCTGTAATTTTTTTGGTGCCTCACTTTGGGTGACAGGCTTTCCGCCTGATAAAAGTACAAGTGTATCCCTTATAATCATCCTAAGGGGTGGCATTGTTTCAAGAAAAACATCCCGCTTGTTCAGCTTAAAGGTTGCCTTCAGAAGTGAATATTCGCTGATATCCAAAAGGGATAGTGCAATTTCTTCGCTAAGGGCAACCCCTGTTTCAGAAAAAACCTCGTCATTTGGAATGTTAATAAGTGTACTTCGTGAAATTATAGTGTCAAGCATTAGACTTGCGTCCTTGCAGGTCATAACAAAAATCACATCACCCGGTGGTTCCTCCAAGGTTTTTAATAGTGCATTTTGAGAAATTATCGGTAATTTCTCGTCAACATCATAAAAGAGAAAAACCTTGCTGTCAGCCTCGTTGGGAATTATTGCGGTGTCACGAATAATGTTGTCAATAATTTTTTTATTATATATTTTTGCTTTTGTATCGTCACTTCCCTTGACAACAGTTATGTCGGGGTGTGAGTGGCTTTCAGCCTTAACGCAGTTTTTACAGGTAAAACAGGGCTTGTTTTCACCTGAGCAAACGGCGTATTTACACAGAAACTCTGCAACATTTTGCCGACTTTCCCTGTTTCCCCCTGCAACAATTATTGCGTGGGGAAGTCTGTTGTTATGGTTAAGGGACGAAAGCTGATATTTAATTTTTTCGCTGAAATTTTCATTGCCGAAATTCACAATATCACCTTTGTTATGCTTTTACTATGTTGGCAAGAACACCCTTTTCTGTAATATCAAGCAAACAGTAGGTTGCACCGTAGCCGTGACAGGAGCCGGGGTTAATGATGTACATACCGTCATCATATTCATTCATAGAAATGTGAGTGTGTCCGTAAAGCAAAATGTCTGCATTTTTTTCCTTTGCTGCGTAAACCAGCCTGTTAAGCCCCATCTTTGCACCGTAAAGGTGACCGTGGGTTGCAAAAATCCTTTTGCCCTCAAGGGTGATTTCCAGGGTTGGTTCAAGTGAGCTACCCCAGTCGCAGTTTCCGCAAACGTTGTAAAATGCTTTACTCGGAAAACTCCTTCTCATATATTCTACATCTCTTTCGCCGTCACCGCAATGAATGACAACTTCTGCATCGGAATGGGACATAATTGCCTTTTGCATACGGGTGAAGTCACCGTGAGTGTCGGAAAAAACAAGTATTTTCATAATTACCTCTTCATAAATTGCACATCTCTGCATAATATATTAAGGAACCACTTAACAGCACAGAGAAAGGAAATAGATAATGATAAACAACAGTGAAATTAATAGTCTTTTAAACGGCCTTAGTGAAAGGCTGAATACTACCCCGGAACAACTTAGGGCTAATTTGGAAAAGGGAAATCTTGATTCCGTGGTAAGCAAAATGAGTAGCGGTCAGGCAAAAAGACTTCAAAAAATCCTTGACAATCCGGAGCAAAGTGAAAAAATCCTAAATTCACCTCAGGCCCAGGCAATCATCAAAAAGCTGATGGGATAAATGGACGATTTAACTTCTAAAATTAACGAGATAATGTCTGACCCGGAAAAAATGAGGGAAATTCAAAATTTAGGCAAAATGATGGGTCTAAACACCGACAACACTCCGCCACCGCCCAAAAAGGCTGAACCGCCAAAGCAAAGTAACCCCTTTGGCGAACTTGGGGGAATTGACCCAAGCATCATAGGAAAGCTGGCGCCAATACTCACCTCGGTAAACCGTGAGGACGACACCACCAGACTTTTGGATGCTATGGCACCATTCCTTTCGGCAGAAAGACGGGAGAAACTGCAGAAAATCAAAAAAATGCTGGTGATTATCAGACTACTGCCAAATATCAAAAATCTTGGTTTGTTTTAGGAGTAGAGCGTAGTGGACGATATGGAAAGGGAAGCACTCCGCAGAGCAGAAAAAATGCGCAGTGCTTTCTACTCAAGCTCAAATGTACATAAGAAAAAAGAAGAAATGCCCCCACCACCAAAAAAGCCAACTCCAAAGGAAAGAAATATTCCAAAAGAGGAGCATCCACCTAATGAGGAGCAAGCACCAAAAGCGGAGCATATACCAAAGGGAGAGGAAATCCCCTTTGAACCTTTGGAAAACGGTGAAAAGGAAGGTGGCAAGGATATTTTTGACTTTTTGCTAAAGGATAAGGAAACAACCTTTATCCTGTTAATGATTTTCTTTCTCTACGACGAAAACGCCGACCCCATGCTTATGATGGCACTTATTTATCTGCTTGTGGGTTAGAGGATATAAACAGCCTCCACCAGAGGGGGGAGGGGGACCGCTTGCGGTGGAAGGAGGGAAAAAGTGTTCTCTTTATCTCTCTTTGTCTTTAGATCATAGTGTAGTAATATGTTCTGACTCATACTTTGTAATCTAAAGACAAAGAAAGATATATTGACTACTTTTTCACTCCCCCAGTCACGCAAGGCGTGACAGCCCCCTCATCCGAGTGAGCCTTTGTAATCACTAATCACTATTACCTATTACTTAGAATCACGTGCGTATCTGGCCGTCGCCCTCAATTATAAACTTTGAGGAAGTAAGCTCATTTATACCCATAGGTCCTCTTGCGTGGAGCTTTTGGGTGGAAATGCCTATCTCGGCGCCAAGTCCGAATTCTCCTCCGTCGGTAAAGCGGGTGGATGCGTTCACATAAACTGCGGCACTGTCCACTTCACTTGTAAAGCGTTTTGCCCTGGAATAATCCTTGGTGACAATACATTCACTGTGACCACTGGAGTACTTTGCAATGTGGTTAATAGCCTCGTCAAGATTTGATACCACCTTGCAGGCGAGAATATAGTCAAGAAATTCTGTGTAGTAGTCACTTTCCTCGGCATCTACAACAGAGTCCCCAAGAATTTTTTTGGTTTCTGCACAGCCTCTAATCTGCACATTTTTGTTATCTAATTTTTCCTTTATCAAAGGCAGGGCGTCCTTTGCAATATCCTTGTGAACAAGTATTGTTTCAATGGCGTTGCAAACGGACGGTCTGCTTGTTTTTGCGTTGTAAATAATTTCAGCCGCCATTTCAATGTCTGCGTATTTGTCAACATACACATGGCAGTTTCCCACACCTGTTTCAATTACAGGCACCTTGCTGTTTTCTACAACAGCCCTGATAAGTCCTGCACCACCCCTTGGGATAAGCACATCAAGGTAGTCACTTAACTGCATAAGCTCTGTTGCAGAATCCCTTGAGGTGTCTGTGATAAGCTGAATACTGTCCATAGGCAGTCCGACTTTTTGGATAGCGTTTCGCATAATCTCTGATATTGCCTTATTGGAGTTAATAGCCTCCTTACCGCCTCTGAGAATTACTGCGTTGCCCGACTTCAGGCAAAGGGATGCGGCGTCTGCGGTTACATTTGGACGAGCCTCAAAGATAATTCCGATAACACCCAAAGGCACCTTAACCCTTGTTACGGTAAGTCCGTTTGGAAGCTTGTTTCCGCTGATAACATTTCCCACCGGGTCGGGGAGAGAGGCAACCTTGCGAACTCCGTCAGCCATACCCTTGATTCTGTCCTTGCCTAAGGTCAGGCGGTCAATAAGGCTTGGGGTGAGTCCGTTTTCCTTGCCCTTTTCAACATCTATATTGTTAGCTTTTATAATTTGTTCTGCATTTTCTTCCAAAGCATCCGCAATGGCAATAAGAGCCTTGTCCTTTTTGCTACCTGCAACAGACAATACCCTTGATGCCTTTTTTGCCTTTGCACCCATTTCTTCAATTACAGTCATTGTCCTGCTCCTTTCCTAAAAACACAGTTCCCACAGGCTTTCCGTCAAAAATGTCATATATGGTTTCGGGATCTTCACCTGAAATTATCTGCACATCTATTCCGGCACTTGTGGCTATCTCTGCCGCCAAAATCTTTGTAGCCATACCGCCTGTGCCTCTGCTACTGCCTCTGCCACCTGCCATCTCCTTGATTTCATCTGTGATAAGCTCAACTGTGCTAATCTTCTTTGCATCATCATATTCAGCAGGGTTTTTGTTGTAAAGCCCGTCAATGTCAGTTAGGATAATCAGCTTGTCGGCGTCAATCAGGGTTGCAACAATAGCGGAAAGCTGGTCGTTATCGCCGATTTTGTTGCCCTCCAGTTCGTCTGTGGCAACGGAGTCGTTTTCGTTTACAACAGGGATTATTCCCATATCAATAAGTGACATAAAGGCGTTGTGGATTGTTTCTTTCTTCTCCTCGGTTTCAACTGCATATTTTGTGAGAAGTATTTGAGCCATTACATTGTTGTACTGGTCAAAGAATTTGTCGTACATAAACATAAGCTCACATTGACCAACAGCAGACAAAGCCTGTTTTTTGTTGGTCATTTCGGGACGATTATTAATGCCTAATTTTCCCATACCAACAGCCAACGCACCTGAGGAAACAAGCACCATCTCATTTCCCTGATTTTGCAAATCTGCAATAACCTTGCACAGCTTTTCAAGTCGTCTTATGTTTAGCTTACAGTTGTCATATGTCAGAGTGGATGTACCCACCTTAATTACAATTCTCTGTTTTTTCTTCATAATATCCTCTTTTGTATTTTACATAACTTAAAGTCATTATAACACAAGAAAGACTAATTAACAAGGACTATAAAAAGAAAGATAATTTGTATAAAAAAAGAATGCATCAACTTTTTGACGCATCCCTTTTCATATCGTACAAATGGTGCAGACATTCCTCAAAACGGAGTCCGTACCACTGTGAATCCTTGTCATTATTTGTGTGTTCAATGCACATTTGGGTGAACTCTGTGGCATTTTTTGCACTTTGTTCAAGACTTAATCCCAGGGTGAAAAATCCTGCAAAGGCACTTGCGAAGGTGTCACCTGTTCCGTGGAACTGACGGTCAATCAAAGGACTTTTTGATGAAAGACGGTATTTACCCTTTTCCTCACCAATATACACAGAAATATTCTCGTCCTCTTTAACCCCTGTTACAACAGACTTTTTGCTTATTTTTGAAAGTCCGTCCATAACTTTTGCAAGGTAATCACTACCTATATTTTGTGAAATATAAGGCGTGTTTGTCAAAAGACAAGCCTCTGTAAGGTTTGGCAGAATAATGTCCGACTTTTTGCAAAGCCTTGCAATGGCTGAGGGATAGTCCATACTAAAACCGCTGTACAGCTTTCCGTTATCCCCCATAACAGGGTCGGTGATTATTATGCTTTCAGGGTGATTGTCTATAAAGTCAGACACAATGTCAACCTGCTTTGCACTACCCAAGTACCCTGTGTAAATGCAGTCAAACTTTTCACCCATACTGTCAAAGTGGTTTAGTATCCTCTTCATTTCCTCTGTTTGGTCAGAAAAGGTGTAGCCACTAAAAACCGTATGAGCAGACAGAAGGGCAGTAGGTAAAACTACTGCCTCAATTCCCAAACTTGATATTACAGGCAAAGCCACCGTAAGGGAGCATTTGCCCATTGATGATATATCGTTAATGCAAAGAATTCTCTTCTGTTTCATTTTATCAGTTCAATGCAACCAGTCTGTTTTTGATTTTTGCCTTGTCAAAGGCAAAGCCGATTACTACAAACAGAACACCGCTTACAACTCCCTGTAAAAGGTTTAGAGGCATTGAGCCAAATGCCCCAGTGCCATAGTAGAAAATCTCAAAAGAGAAGTAGCCGAACACTGTAATTCCACAGCAAACTACTGTTGCAATGATGTTTCTGATGTTAATCATATTTTCCTTTTTGCTTGTAAAGCAAAGTGCAAGTAAAACCTTAACAGCAAATGTTACAGGTATATAAACAAAGTAACCGCCCACAAGGTCTGCAAGAGCACCGCCCAGTCCTGCGGCAGCCAGTGCATATGGTGTTGGCAGTAATGCTGCTGCAAGGTAAATTGCGGCGTCACCCGGGTGAATATAACCTATTGCTGTTGGAAACTTTATAAAGTAAGTAAGCACAAAAATAAGTGCTGCAAACAGAGCAGCAAGTACAAGGTTAAATAAATTCTTGTTAGTTTTCATAAATACCCTCCTGAAAAAATGAATTTACTTTTCTTTAAATATTGATTTTCTGTCGAATTTTATTATAATAAAGCTTGGTGTTATTAAAATAACCAAAATAATCACGAAAAATAATACCAGTTGGAGAAAATTATGCTTACATATGATATGGAAAAAAGGGGAAGTACCCCTGCATACAGATATATTTACCACCAAATCAAGGAGGATATTTTGTCGGGGGAGCTTTCACCAAACGAAAAACTACCCTCAAAGCGAGGTTTTGCAAACCACCTTGGCATAAGTGTAGTTACGGTTATGAGTGCTTATGAGCTTTTGGTGTCCGAGGGATATGTTTATACAAAGCCGAAAAGCGGATATTTTGTTGTGCCGATAAAAACTCAAAAGCAGTCCTTCCACAGCGAAATCACCTTGCCCACAGGAGAAAAAGCTCCCGACTTTGACTTTAGCGGAAACAGCGTAAGCAGTAATGCCTTTCCCTTTTCTGTTTGGAGTCGCCTTATGAGAAAGGTGCTACTTGATTATGAGGGTGAACTCCTTGCACCAATCCCTTATAACGGTGCGGAGGTTTTGCGTGAGGCTGTGAGCAAATACCTTTACCACCACAGCGGTATGAGTGTTGACCCAAGGCAAATTATAATCGGTGCCGGAACAGAGTATCTTTACTCCCTTATTATTCAGCTTGTAGGGAAAAACAAGGTCTACGCTGTGGAAAATCCCGGCTACAACAAGATTTCCAAGATATACGATATGAACGGTGTTAAGACTGAATATGTGGATGTGGACAGCAAAGGTCTTAGCATAGAGGGACTGCTCAAAAGCAATGCATCAGTTGTGCATATCAGTCCAAGCCACCATTACCCAACAGGAATTGTAATGCCTGTTGACAGACGAAACGAAATTCTTAACTGGGCAGACGAAAATGACGGCTACATAATTGAGGACGATTACGACAGCGAATTTGGAAGTATTAAGGCTATGAACACCCTGTTTGGAACTGACAAAAACGAAAGGGTGCTGTACCTGAATACCTTTAGCAAGACCATTGCCCCCTCAATGAGAATAAGCTACCTTATACTTCCGCCTCACCTTTTGGAAAAGTATCAGAAAAAGCTGAATTTTCTCTCCTGCACAGTACCCAGCTTTGAGCAATATACACTTGCATCATTTATAAGTGAGGGGTACTTTGAACGCCACATTACAAGGATGAAAAAGCACTATTCAATCCTGAAAAAAGAGGTTATGGAAATCCTTGACCAAAGTAAAATCAGGGATAAAATCAGCCTTGTGGAAAATACCTCGGGACTTCATTTTCTTGTGAAAATCAACACAAATAAAACGGACGGGAAAATTATTCAGGAGCTGAGGAAAAGGGGAATAGGTGCAAGATTTTTGAGCCGGTATTACAGAAGTAATGATGATGCACCACAGCACTATATGATAGTGAATTATTCAGGCTTTGACAAAACAAACCTCCCCAAAGCCCTTGAAATCCTTGGAGAGATAATATAACCATAGAAACACTGCCCCAAAGGTTTATTCCCTTGGGGCAGTTGCTTTTTTAATTATTTATTATTTCTATTATTTCCAAAATTACATCTTTTCAAAATCTGACTTTGGATGCTTGCACAGTGGGCAGAAGAAGTCGTCAGGTAAATCCTCAAATTTTGTTCCGGCTGGAATACCCTTTTCAGGCATTCCCTTTGACTCGTCATATGTCCAACCGCAAATCTTGCATACCCATACGTCACCTGTGGATTCCGTTGGCTTTTTTGCCTTTGGCTTAATGTTCTTCTGGTAATAGTCGTATGTAACTGTGGGCTTGTCAGAAAGCTTTACGCCGTCAGTTACATCGGCAATAAACATAATGTGACTGCCAAGGTCAATCTGCTGTACAACCTTGCCTGAAAGGTAGGTGTTTGTGTATTCCTCAAGGTATCTAACACCGTTTGCTCCACGTTTAACATTTGTGTAATCCTTGAATTTATCGACGGTTTTTCCGCTTTGGAATCCAAAGTTCTGGAAAAGTGAGAAAGGAGTTTCCTCTGTAAGGATAGAAATGTTGAACACACCTGTTTTGCTTACAATAGATGTGGAGTAGTTTTGCTTGTTAAGAGTTACTGAAATTCTGTTTGGCTCGGCGGTAACCTGCTGAACTGTGTTGATTATGCAACCGTTGTCCTTGGTGCCGTCCTTTGTTGTGAGAACATACAAACCGTAGCCTACACTGAACATAGACTCTTTCTCAAAGATATGCTCTGTGAGAAGCTCGTCTGCAAGGTGATCCATAGCCTTGTATGTATCTTCATTAGCAGAAGAACGGATAGAAACAAGTGTGGGGCAAATCTCAATATCCTTCATAGATGTGAGGTATTCAGTCATAACTTTGCCTGCGCTTGGTGCCCAAGTACCGTTTTCAATGATACCAACCTTGCGGTTTTGGTATGCCTTTGCCTTTAGGTGGTGCAAAAAGTCGTTCATAATTGGGAAAACACCTGCGTCATAGGAAGGGGCGGCAACAACCATTGTGCTGTAACGGAATGCATCCTCTACAGCCTCGGCAAGGTCGCACCTTGCAAGGTCGGTGAGAACTACCTTTTTGTCTGTTTTGCTCTTCAAAATCTTCTCAAATTCCATAATGGCATTTGCTGTGTTGCCGTGAATTGAGCAGTATGCAACGAAAATTCCATCGGACTCAGGCTTGTAGGATGACCAAGTGTTGTAAAGGTCAAGGTAGTAGCCTAAGTTTTCCTTTAGGATAGGTCCGTGTGTAGGACAGATAATCTCTATGTCAAGTGTGGATGCCTTTTTAAGGAGAGCCTGTACCTGTGCGCCGTACTTGCCAACAATGTTAAAGTAGTATCTTCTTGCCTCACAAGCCCAGTCCTCGTCACAGTCAAGTGCGCCGAACTTTCCGAAGCCGTCAGCGGAGAACAAAATCTTGTCCTTGCAGTCGTAGGAAACCATAACCTCAGGCCAATGCACCATTGGAGCCATAAAGAATTTTAGCTCGTGGTTGCCGAGGTTAAGGGTGTTTCCCTCACTCATAATGAATCCCTTGTCCATCACATCAATGCCTGTGAACTGCTTTAAAAATTCAAAAATCTTCTTGTTGCCCACAAGTGTAATGTCAGGGTATTTTTCCATACAAGCCTGAATTGAACCTGCGTGGTCAGGCTCCATATGATGAATTACAAGGTAGGTTGGCTTTCTGCCATCAAGGACATCCTCCAAATTGCCAAGCCATTCATCGGTTTTCCTTTTATCAACGGTGTCCATAATTGCAATTTCGTCGTCAAGAATGACATAGGAGTTGTATGCAATGCCGTTGGGAATAATATACTGGCTTTCAAACAAATCAAGAGTTTTGTCGTCACAGCCAACATATTTAACTGTATCTGTTACAAATGGTTTCATAGTAGTACCTCCTGTGATATTTGTATCTATCAAAAAGAATAACACAAATGGAATTATATTTTGTTCTTTATTGGAATTTTATATGTAAAATTATAATAATAATTCTTATTTTATTTTTATTTCATTGTAATTAAATGATAAAGAGCGGTAGGGGTAGTGGAATGGGGAAAAAGGAAAAAATGTATTTTGAAAATAAAGGAAAAACAATATGAAAATTGGGTGAAAGACAGTATAATTATTCATCAAATTATTAAAGATACAGTCCTTGCAAAACTATTGAAAGTGCCGAAATAATCAGTATTTGCACAATAAAACCCAAATGTGTATTGCCCATATTTTTAATTAATGTTAAAATCAATAGTTGGAATAAATACAGAGAGGTGAAGAATTTGAAAAAGTTTCTAAAGCATTTTAAGCCTGCTATTCTGCCTATGATATTTGTAGTTGTTTTACTTGTAATACAGGCTTACTGCGATTTATCTCTTCCTTCCTATATGAGCAATATTGTAAATGTGGGTATTCAGCAGGCGGGTATCGACTGCGTTACACCCGAAAAGGCTCCTAAGGAAGAAATGGAGAAAATAAAGCTGTTTATGAGCAAGGAGGAGGGGGAATTTGTATCCTCCTGCTACAAGAGTGATACATACAAGGATAAGGACATTGTTGTACTTAAGGATAATCTTAGTGAAAAGGACAGCGACCGCCTTGCCAAAACCCTTGAAAATCCAATGCTCGTAACCTATATGATAGAAAAATCCCAAAATGGTGAGATTGCCTCCGACTCTGTCATCGGAAAACCGGATATGAGTGAATTTAATAAGATTATGGAGGAGGGCGTAAAGGATATTCCCCCTGAAAATTTACCTGAATTTATGGAGCTTTCCAAAAGCAAAGAGGGTAGTAAGGATATTTTCAAAATGCTCCCCCTGTTTTCTGAGGATACAAGGAAAGAAATTGCAGACCTTATGAACAAACAGCTTGAGGGCTTTGACCAGCTTGGTGACGACACCGCAAAACAAGTTGTGGTGCAATATACCAAAGACCTGATGGAGAAGGCAGGAGTTGATACAGGTAATATTGTTTTGTCCTATCTTTTCCGTGCCGGACTTACAATGCTTGCATATGCAGGTGCAATTTCCCTGTGTATGGCTATAATTTCCCTCCTTTCGTCCATTGTAGGCGCAAGGTTCTCAAAGGATTTAAGAAGTCACGCATATTCCCAGATTATTCATTTCTCTGCAACAGAACAGGGCAAATTCAGCAACGCATCCCTTATCACAAGGTGTACCAACGACATTCAACAGATACAGATGGTTCTCATTATGATTATGAGAATGATTATATACGCTCCGATTTTGGGAATCGGCGCACTTTTCAAGGTAACAGAGATGGGTGCCGGTATGGTGTGGATAATCGCCCTTGTGGTAGGTGTTATTTTGGCGCTGGTAATTACCCTTATGACCCTTGCAATGCCAAAGTTCACTATTCTTCAAAAGCTGGTTGACAGGCTGAACCTTGTTTCCCGTGAGATTATTTCGGGTATTCCTGTTATCAGAGCATTCAGTCGTGAGGAGTATGAGCTTGACCGATTTGACACAGCCAACAAAGACCTTACAAAGACTAACCTGTTTGTTAACCGTGTTATGGCATTTATGATGCCTATTATGATGTTCGTTATGAACGGTGCCTGTGTGCTGATTGTGTGGGTAGGTTCTCACCAAATTGACGCAGGCGGTATGCAGGTGGGCGACATTATGGCGTTTATACAGTACACTATGCAGATTATTATGGCATTCCTTATGATTTGTATGGCAAGTATTATGCTCCCAAGGGCTTTTGTTTCTGCGAAGAGATTAGGTGAAATTTACGACACCGAAATTTCCATAAAGAACCCTGAAAATCCGGAGAAGTTCAATGAAAATGAAAAGGGTGTTGTTGAGTTTGACAATGTTACCTTTGAATATCCCGGTGCTAACGAGGCTGTTCTCAAGAACATTTCCTTTACAGCCCACCCCGGAAAAACCACAGCCATAATCGGCTCAACAGGTAGCGGAAAAAGTACCCTTGTTAACCTTATCCCAAGGTTTTATGATGTAACTGAGGGTTGTATCAAGGTTGACGGACAGGATATTAAATCTGTCATCCTTGAGGACTTGAGAGGTAAAATCGGCTATGTTCCCCAAAAGGGTATACTGTTCTCGGGAACAATCAAAAGCAACATCGCCTTTGCAGACGAAAATATGTCTATGGAAAAGATAGTCAGAGCCGCCGAAATTGCACAGGCAAAGGAATTTATTGAGGAAAAACCGAAAAAGTACGATACACAAATCAGTCAGGGCGGTACAAATGTTTCAGGCGGTCAAAGACAAAGACTTTCCATTGCAAGGGCAATAGCCAACGAGCCTGAAATACTCATCTTTGACGACAGCTTTTCTGCCCTTGACTTCAAGACTGATGTGGCTGTCAGAAAGGCACTAAGTGAAAATATTAAGGACAGTGCAGTAATTATTGTTGCACAGAGAATAAGCACCGTAATCAATGCAGACCAGATACTTGTGCTTGACGGCGGTGAGCTGGTGGGTAAGGGTACCCACAAAGAATTAATGGAGAGCTGTGATGTTTACCGTGACATTGCAGAGAGCCAGCTTTCAAAGGAGGAGTTGCAGTAATGGCTATGGGACATGGACCCGGAGGACCAATGAAACAGAAGGCAACCGGAGAAAAGGCTAAGGACTTCAAGGGCTCAATTAAAAAGCTAATGAAATACATCGGCAGATACAAAATTGCTATCGCCATTGTTGTAATCTTCGCTGTGGGAAGTACGGTGTTCAATGTAATCGGACCTAAAATTCTGGGTAATGCAACAACAGAGCTTTATAACGGTATTATGAGCAAATACACAGGTGGTTCGGGGATTGACTTTGGCAAAATAGCCGGCATACTTGTGGGACTGTTGTGCATCTATATAACCAGCAGCGTGTTTGGGTTTGTTCAGAATTTTTTGATGAGCACCGTAACACAAAAGGTTGGTTACAGATTAAGAAAAGATATTTCAAGCAAAATTAATCTGTTGCCAATGAACTACTTTGACCGCAGACAGACAGGTGAAACTCTTTCTATCATTTCAAACGATGTTGACACCCTTTGTACCAGCCTTAATCAGGTTGCAACACAAATGGTAACATCAATCTCCACCATTATCGGCGTACTTTATATGATGTTCAGCATCAACTGGATGATGACGCTTATTGCCCTGTTTATTCTGCCTATTTCACTGATATTCATATCCATAGTGTTCAAGTTTTCTCAAAAGCACTTCCGTGCACAGCAGGACTACCTTGGTCATGTCAACGGTCAGGTTGAGGAAACTGTTGGCGGAGTCAACATTGTTCAGGCTTTCAACAATGTGGAAAAGAACAAAGAGGAATTTGAAAAATCCAACGATATGCTGTACAAGTCAGCATGGAAAAGCCAGTTTATCTCCGGCCTTATGGGGCCAATTATGCAGGGTGTGGGCAATATTGCCTATGTGGGTATAGCTATTTTAGGTGGTTACCTCGCAATTCAAAACACAATTACCGTTGGTGACATTCAGTCCTTTATTCAGTATGTAAGGCAGTTTACACAGCCAATTCAACAGCTGGCACAGGTGAGCAATATGATGCAACAGATGTCAGCCTCTGCCGAAAGAATCTTTGAATTCCTTGACGAGGAAGAGGAGTCACAGTTTGCTGAAAATCACTGCAAAAAACCGGACGGACAGAATATCACCGTTGAGGATATTACAGGAGATGTGACCTTTGACCATGTTAACTTTGGTTACAACGAGGATAAAATCATTATCCATGACTTCTCCGCAAAAATTAAGCAGGGTCAGAAAATCGCCATTGTAGGGCCCACAGGTGCAGGTAAAACAACAATGGTAAAACTCCTTATGAGGTTCTACGACCTTAACGGCGGTCATATTCTTGTTGACGGATATGACATCAAGGACTTTGACAGGCGAGAGCTGAGGGAGCTTTACGGTATGGTGCTCCAGGATACATGGCTGTTTACAGGCAGTATTATGGAGAACATAAGGTACGGCAGACTTGACGCAACTGATGAAGAAGTGAAAGAGGCTGCAAAGGCTGCCCATGTTCACGGATTTGTTAAGCATCTGCCTGACGGCTACAATATGGAGCTGAATGAAGAGGCGTCCAATGTAAGCCAGGGACAAAAACAGCTCCTCACCATTGCAAGAACAATCCTTGCAGACCCTAAAATCCTTATACTTGACGAGGCAACCTCCTCGGTTGATACAAGAACAGAGGTTAGAATTCAAAAGGCTATGGATAACCTAATGAAGGGACGCACCAGCTTTATCATCGCCCACAGGCTTTCCACAATTAAGGACGCCGACCTGATACTGTTTATGAAGGACGGAGATATTGTTGAGCAGGGCAACCACGAGGAACTCCTTGCAAAGGGCGGTTACTATGCCGAACTTTATAATTCACAGTTTGATAAGGTTGGGTAAAAGCCTTTCGTTATGCAAAAGTGGCATATCACTATGGAAAAACAGCTAAATTTGCATAGTGATATGCCTTGAAAAAATCAAGTGTTTCATTCATAATATAATGGAAAATGGAGAAAACGGAAGAGAATATTATGAAAAAAAGAAAATACACCTTGGGGGAAGAAATTTTCTCCTCTGTGAGTCACGGTGTGGGAGCTTGTCTGTCAATAGCAGGTACGGTAGTTCTCCTTGTTTGTTCGGCAATATACGCCAACGCATGGGCTGTGGTAAGCTCTGCAATTTACGGTGGCTCACTTATTATACTCTACACAATGTCCACGCTTTACCATTCCTTTACAAATGAAAGGGTAAAAAAGTTCTTTCAAATAATGGACCACAACACAATTTTCCTTTTGATAGCAGGAACCTATACTCCAATCACCCTGTATATCCTGGGTGGTGTTACGGGTTGGGTGCTGTTCGGCATAGTGTGGCTTTCGGCAATAGTGGGAATCACAATGAATTCCATCAACTTGGAAAAGGCAAAGTTCCCATCCCTCATATGCTATGTGGCAACAGGCTGGGTTATCATCTTCGCCATAAAACCCCTTGTTGCAAAAGTGCCATTCCTGTCGGCATTATTCCTGTTGCTGGGTGGAGTGATTTACACCTTGGGTATAATATTTTACGCAATTAAAAAGGTAAAGTATTTCCACCCTGTATGGCACATCTTCACAGTACTGGGAAGCGCATTCCACTACTTCGCAATTTTAATTGCAGTCATAAAAATTTAAGAGATAAAGGAAAAAGGTTGCAGTTTTTTCTGCAACCTTTTTTGAAATTACTTTTTAAATAAATCGCTGTGAGTTCCTGTCCTTGCAAGAGTGAGTGTAAGAACATTGTTTTGAATGGAATACACAAGTAGCCAATCCGGCTCTATGTGACATTCCCTAAAGCCTTTCCAGTTTCCACTCAAAGAGTGGTCATTGTAGCTTTCCGGCAACGAACCGTCTTTAGCAAGCAGTCGTATGGCGTTGTCTAAAAGTTCAATGGGATAACCACGCTTAATGGCAAGTTTATAATC
Source organism: Ruminococcus sp. (assembly GCA_051880975.1). GTDB lineage: Bacteria > Bacillota > Clostridia > Oscillospirales > Acutalibacteraceae > Ruminococcoides. The sequence continues at coordinate 22,609 of JBJEOZ010000246.1, read as the reverse complement.
TTTTTTGAACTTTGTTGTCCAAATAACTTGAAGGCTCATTCTTTTAACTCCTTCAAGGCATCTTCAACATCATATTTCTTGGTATCAGGATTGTTCATAAGCTGTTGTGCCTCAATAAGGGCGGCGACTGTTTCGGAGTTTGGGGTGTTAAGTGTGATTTCAAAGGGAATACAACCCTCTCTGACCGACTGCCTTAGAAAAATATTAAAAGCAGTTGTCATATTCATTCCAAGCTGAGAAAACAGTGCGTCAGCCTGTGCCTTTAGGTCACTGTCGATTCTAAAGCTTACATTTGATACTTTTGTAGCCATATAAATCACTCCTTTAATTATATAATACAACTGTTAAAGGCTAATGTCAAGTAAATAAAACGCAATTAGCGTTCTATTGTAATAATATTGTATGTGAATATATATGTTTTATTACAAATACAATAAAGCAAAGGAGCTGTTCGTTTGGACAGCTCCTTTGTTTTGAAAAATCTTAGGAAACACTGAATAAATCACTTTACACATCTTGTACGCATATTTTTCGCCGGTATGCCCAAAAAATCCTCGCAATACGTCAGTATTCCTGCGTTTTTTTGAACATACCGACAAAAAATCTGACTGTACAATCTGTGCAAATGATTTAATCAGTATTTCCTTAAATTGAATATTAACCCTCAACAGCCTTTAAAAGTGCGTCTACCTTGTCGGTTTCTTCCCACTTGACATCAAGGTCGGTTCTTCCCATATGGCCGTAGGATGCAGTTGGGAGGAACTTGATGTTTCTCAGGTTAAGCTCCATTATAATGGCGGCAGGTCGGCAGTCGAATACCTTCTTGACAGCCTTTGCGATTTCTTCATTTGTGTATTTTCCTGTTCCAAAGGTGTCAACCATAACGGAAACAGGCTTTGCAACACCTATTGCATATGCAAGCTGTACCTCACACTTTGTGGCAAGACCTGATGCAACAACATTCTTTGCAATATATCTTGCGTAGTATGCGGCACTTCTGTCAACCTTTGTTGGGTCCTTACCGGAGAAAGCACCGCCGCCGTGACGACCGTATCCGCCGTAGGTGTCAACAATAATCTTTCTGCCTGTAAGTCCTGAGTCACCTGCAGGTCCGCCGATAACAAATCTGCCTGTTGGGTTAACAAGAATTCTTGTGTCGTCACTTATAAGCTCTGCCGGAATAACAGGCTTTATCACATATTCTATAAGGTCGTTTCTGATTTGTGCAAGGGAAACATCTTCGTCGTGCTGTGTGCTTATTACTACTGTATCAATGGAAACAACCTTGTCGTCCTCATAGAGGGCTGTAACCTGAGTTTTTCCGTCAGGGCGAAGATACTTTAGTGTACCGTTCTTACGCACCTCAGTAAGCTTTTTTGCCAGCTTGTGGGATAGTGAAATTGTAAGTGGCATAAGCTCCTCTGTTTCGTCACAGGCATAGCCAAACATCATACCCTGATCCCCTGCGCCGAACTGGTTAAGCTCGTCAGCCTCGCCGTCCTTTAGCTCATAGCTTTCGTTAACCCCCATAGCAATGTCGGGAGATTGTGTGGTAATCATATTATTAATTGTGCAGTTGTGACCGTTGAACAAAAGCTCATCTCTGTCGTAACCTATGCTGTTTATTACATTTCTTGCAACTGACTCGTAGTCAACATCTGCTGTGGTGCTGATTTCACCCATAATGTTAACAATGCCTGCAACAGCAGTTGTTTCACAGGCTACGTGAGCCATATTGTCCTTTTCAAAAATAGCGTCAAGAATAGCGTCGCTGATTTGGTCGCAAACCTTGTCAGGATGTCCCTCTGTAACTGACTCTGATGTGAATAAATGCTTAGCCATAATTTTCTCCCTTTCTAAATTTAATATTGTTTAATGTTAATTAATAATGTTTCACGCAATAAAAAACACCGTCGAAAGACGGTGTGAAAAACTCATCTTTCGGTTATACCGCAGGATTTGGCACCTTGCATTCGCAGGTTGCCGGACTTCACAGGGCCTGTCCCTCAGTCGCTCTTGATAAGTGGCATTTTCAATTTGCTAAAATATTATATCACATTTTGATATATAATGTCAACTGGTAATAATACACAGTAATAGTATGTCGAATTTATCTTTTTATTGCTGATTTTCAGCTACTTCCTGTGCTGATGAAGAAAACTCTGTTTCATCCTCGGCAGATGGAGAGGAGGCAATAGTTGACGATGTACCTGTGTCAATGGACGGATTGGTGTTTTCCTTGTTCATCAGTTCATAACTTCCCCCGAATTTGTTTAGCACAGTTGCAACAGCGTTGTAGGTTTCTGCCTGAGCATCATTGTTAATCAGCGAAAGGGTAAGGTTTTCCTCCGTGTTAAGCCGTGCCTCCAGTTCATCTGTTGAGGTCAAAACCTCTCCGTTGTAGGAAATTTCATTCCCCGACACCATTACAACCGCCAAGGTTTCGTGAATTGGTATGGTAGTTGTGACGGTTTCTTCATTGCCGTTTTGCGGATAAATTGGGTTTGTGTTTCCGCTTAGGTATGTATAAATTCCAACAGCAACAGCCGCCAAAACAGCAAGTACGGCAACGGTGATAATCAGTCCTTTGCCCTTACTGTTTTTCTTTTCCTCTTTTTTTGTTTGGGGAATGTTATGCTTTTTTCTGTCCTTTTGGGTTACGGGCTCTTTGTGAGGTCTTTTTTTTCTTGTGTTTTCAGAGATTTCTCTGTGAGTTTTATGCTTTTGGCTTTCTCTGTAATTAGTCAGGTTGCTCTCTGTTGAGGATAACTTTTCCTCTGTAAAAAAGTCCTTCTGTGCTTTCTTTTCCTGTCTTGCCTCGGCAAGGATTTTGTCAATTTCAGATTCTATATCCGCTTGTCCGTTACCCTTAGGGCCGGTATATGACTTTGAACTTTTGTGGTCAAAAATATCATTTTCATTTTTTGCCATAATATCACTCCGTCCTTACCTTATACCTATAATTTAACATATATTTCTACAATCTTCAACATTTTTATTTTGGAAAAAAGAAAAGCTAATGCAGGTGGTGTCCTGTCATTAGCCTTTCGTATTTTTTATTCTATTCTTTTATTAAGGAATACGCAGTAATCTTTTTTATAGGTGTGGATAAACACAGGCTGATGATGAAGTTTACTGCAATTTGTATTATGGCAACTCCAATGAGAAATACAATGGAAATCTCAAAATTGTTTTTCATTGCACCAACTGTCTGGAAAATTACTTCATTCATAACAGGCAAATATATAATTCCCAACAAAGCCGATGATAAAACTGCAACAACCGTCACAGGCAAAAAGCCTCCTGCAATCTGCATAATTAATTGCCTGTTGGAGTATCCCATCGCCTTGTAAATTCCAAGCTCTCTCTTCCTTTTTACAATCAGGGATTTGATGATGATATACAGAATAAGCAGTACAATAAGAACGGTTAAGATGAAAATAACGGCTATTATCACCTGCATCATAAGGGTGTAAATATCTTGAGAAACCTTTGCGGTTTTTGCGGAGTTTACGGAGCTTATTATGTCAGAATTATTTTCCTTTTCAATATCAGAAAGGGTTTTTGCAGCATCAGCATTGTCTTTAAGGTAAAGGTAAAGGGATTGATTTTTGTAGCTGTTGTCCAGGTTGCGGTAACCGCCCTGTGTAAATTCACATAGCTTTCCCTGGTTATTTACGCTTTGAACATAGCCTACAACTTTGTACTCGTATGAGGTGCTACCGTTTTCAATCTTAACCTTGTCGCCAATGGAGTAGTCCTTGGCAAGTGCACTACCAAGAGCCACTTCGTCATTTTCCTTTGGGTTTCTGCCCTGATAACACAGGTCGTTATTTGCATTGGCGAAATCCTCGCAAATAAAAGCTGTTAAGCTTTCGTTTTCAGCCTTGACGGTCTTTTGGTCGTATTCCAGCACCTTTTTAATATTGCTGTTATTTGCAAATTTACTTTCAAGCCTTTCTATGCTTTGTGGCTTAACCTGTAATACAATGTCAGCAGTTTCGTCAGAAAGGGAAGATAGCAAATTGTTTGGTTCAATAATGGAATTGTAAAAAAGGATTCCGGCAAATGCAAGTAAAACCGTTACCAAAAAGGACACAATAAACAAGAGGATATTTTGCTTTACACAGGAGGCAGTCTGCTTTAAAATCAGACTTATTTGCAGTGGTGCAACAGAGCTGTCCAAAGGAAAGTGATTCTTCTTTTCCTTGTTGCCTTCGTCAATACCTCTTATTGCGTTTATTGGCTGTAATTTTTTTATACGCCTTGCGGCAAAGTAGGTGAACAGTAGGGTAATGCCCACAAGGAGTAATACTGTAATCACCAAAGCTGTGATGTCAAAATAAAGGCTGAATGAAAAGCCGGACTGAAGTGCAAGCACCTGTGCTAAAACAGGCAAAACTGCGTATGAAAGGGCGATTCCCAGCAACGCACTTGCAACTGCAACAATCAGATATGGCAGTACAGTAGAGGAAATAATCATTCCTCCGGTGTACCCAAGAGCTTTCAGCACACCCATATTTGTGATTTCCTCTTCAATGGTGTTTTGTATTCTGAATTTGCTAAGGAACATACTTACAAGGAGAATGACAACGGCAAAGGTTAACAGTATGAGTATAATGAGAGTACTTGTCATTGTCCTTGCCTGCTTAACAGAATCACTGTCTTTGATTGATAAAAGGCTGATGTTTTCTTCTGAAAGTATGGAGTTTATCTCATCAGAAATTTCTGTCACATCCGCATCACTTTTTGCTTTTAAAGAATATTCGGTAACAACATTTTCCTTGATTTTTTGGGAAATATTTTTGTAGGATTTTTCGGGGAGATAGGCACAGACAGTTCCACTGCCGGCATTTCCGTACTGCATCTCATCAATAATACCGGCAACGGTAAAGGTGCAGTTTTTGCCGTCAATTTGGTATGTTATTTTTTCTCCTGTTTCAAACTCTCCGAATTGGGCAACATACAGGGGAATGTATATGGGCAAATCGTAATTACTTTTTGTTTCTTCCTTAATTTCAAATTTATTCAGACTGTGCTTTTCCTCCATATTGTAGAAGATTGTACCAATGGAAAAATCCACACCTCTGAAATCCTTTATGGTTGCATTTGAAAGAATAGCCTCTCGGCTTTCCACATTCTCAACGCCTGAAATTTCCATACATTTATCCTTAACGGAGCTTTGGTCTTGGGATTTTGGGATACAGAAATTCAGGGTTGCGGTGTTCAGCTCAGAAAATCTTGTGTCATATGCCTTGTCAACCTGTAGTGTCAGCACCAGCGCAAGGTTGAGAATCAACGCTGTCAGCAAAATTATAATTCCAAAGGATATATACTGTCCCTTGTCTTTCTTTAGGTTGTGGAGGATAAGTCCTGAGATTTTTCTCATATTACCACCCCATCTCCGCCAAAAAGCTGTTTAGCTTTGCAGTTCTTTCACCGTTATTTGGCTCATAACTTCCCAAGTCACATTCGCCGAAAATCTCACCGTCCTTTAGGTAGATTACTCGGTTGCCCCTTAGTGCAGACTTTTTGTCATGAGTGACCATAATAATGCTTTGACCGCTGTTGTGGAGCTTTGTAAAAACATCAAGAACAGCATCTGAATTGTTGGAGTTCAGCGCTCCTGTTGGCTCGTCTGCAAATACAACATTGGGACTGTTGATTACCGCCCTTACAATTCCTGCCCTCTGTGCCTCACCACCTGATATTTGGGTTGAAAATTTCTTTTGAGTTACAGGGGGAATGTTCACCATTTCAAATAGTTTCTTGGCTCTTTTTACTATTTCCTTGCGGTTGCTGTTTACCAGCGCTCCGGCTGTGATTACATTGTCCATAAGGCTCATTTTTTCCAGCAAATAAATCTGCTGAAAAACAAAACCGCAGTTTTTTCTTCTGAACACAGCCAGCTTGTCGTCACTTAAACCGGTGATATTTTGTCCGCAAAATTCAATTTCACCCTCAGTTGGTCTGTCCATACCTGACAGGGAGTACATAAGTGTGGATTTACCCGCACCTGATGAACCCATAATCACCGTAAAATCACCTTTGTATATGTCAAGGTTAAGGTTTTCAAAAATCACCTGTTCCATATCCTGAGTTTTAAAGCTCTTTTTCAGGTTTCTTGCGGAGATAACAACTTCTTTTTTATTCATCTTCATTACCTCCCATTAGTCCTGTGCCGAAATAACAAGCTCACTTTTCATTCCGTTCAGCTCAATGATATTGTCTGACTCTTGTTCTGCAAAGGAGTCTGTCTTTTTGCCTGATTTTTCAAAGGTGATGCTTGTGCCGATGCCCTTTGCCACAGCGGAAAAGTGTGCGTCTGAGGGTACACTTATGCGTGATGTGGCGGAAATTTGGTTAATCTCTACCGAACCGTTAAGAGTAAGACAGGTGATGTCCATATCAAGGTTACAGTTTAGTTCAACTGTTCCCTCCACATTTTCAAGGGTGACATTACTTGTCTTTGTGTCAAGCTCAATGCTGTCGCATTTAATGGAACGAAGTTCAACCCTTTGGGAGTTGACAGACGCCTCAATTTTGCCGATATACTGATTTGGAAGCTGAACAAAAATCATAACAGCCTCTTTGGCTATTGCCTCAGTCATACCGTTTTTTCTGAAAACATCAATGTCAATACGCTTTTTTACATCATCAATTTTCACCTTAAAGTCCTTTTGAAGTGTTGAGAGTGTGTTTGACGCAAGTCTTACACGGATTTTCTCACCGTCATAGCCGGACAAAACAAGGGTGTTTGCACCACCAAGCTTCATATCATATCTCTTTGCCTGTTCAATATCGTACTCGGTAACACTTTCATATAGAAAGTCCTTTTGTCTTTTAATACTCTTTTCGTTTGAAAAAAGCTCGTCAATGGATACATTGAAAATAGCGGAAATCGCCATAATATTTTCAATGTCGGGAGTTCCGTTATCTCCTTCCCATTTTGTAATAGCCTGTCTTGAAACGCCTATTTTTTCTGCAAGCTTTTCCTGTGACATACCCGCCTGTTTGCGGATGGTTTTTAATTTTTCTGCAAATGTCATATGAATGACCTCCTTATAATAGTGATTTAGTTTTCAATGGGGTGTTGGTATCATTTCTGATAACCCGATTATAGAAAACTACACCTTACAAAACAAGAAATTTTAGTTTACATTTGGATATTTTTTCGCTACTTTCGGTTGCATTTGTGATTTTTTCCCATTCTAATGGGATTTTTAGGGATTAATTAATTTATGTTGTTCACAAAAAAACGGCAGAGGTTTTTGCTCTGCCGTCATAGTGCTTTCATTATATAGTGGTGTCTGTGGTAATTATTTTACGATTTTTAGGGAAATATCAAAAGCCTTTACGGAGTGGGTGAGGGCGCCGATTGAGATAATATCCACACCTGTTTCAGCCACACCTCTTATTGTTTCCTCGGTGATTCCGCCGGAGGCTTCAAGGAGTGCCTTGCCGTTTGTGATTTCCACAGCCTTTTTCATGGTTTCGTTGTCCATATTGTCCAGCATAATTACATCAACATCAACGGAAAGAGCCTCTTTCAGCTCATCAAGGTTTCTAACTTCAAGCTCAACCTTAGCCATATGACCCAGCTTGCTCCTTAGCTTTTTCACTGCTCCTGTAATTCCGCCCCCTGCGTCAACGTGGTTGTCCTTTAGCATTGCGGCGTCGCTTAGGTTGTAGCGGTGGTTTTTTCCGCCCCCAACTGTAACTGCATACTTCTGAATTGGTCTAAGTCCCGGCAGAGTCTTTCTTGTGTCGGCAATAGAGGCATTTGTACCCTCTACAATTTTAACAATCCTGTTTGTCATTGTGGCTATACCGCTCATATGCTGGAGCAGATTAAGGGCTGTTCTTTCGCCCTTTAAAATTGTCCTTGTTTTGCCCTTTACAGTTGCGATTATGTCGCCTTTCTTAACATATTCACCGTCATTTATGAAAATTTCATACTGAAAGTCAGGTTGAATCAGGGTGAAAACCCTTATTGCAACATCAATTCCGCAAAGAACACCCTCAGCCTTAGCAAGGAACCTTGCCTCACCCTCCTGTTCCTGTGGAATAAGGTTGTCGGTTGTAATGTCAATGTAGTTGATGTCCTCTTTAAGTGCCGACTTAATAAGGTCGTCAACATAAAACTGGTTTAGCATCATAGGTTAATACCCTCCTTGATTTCTTCAAGAATAATTCCTGCAACTGTTGCAAGGCTTAAAGCCTCAACATAGTCCATATTTATTTCATATTTTGTGGTGATTAAGTCCGACAGTACTCTGTCAACCTCTTTGTATGCAGAGTCAACATTTTCCAGGTCGGGAATGACAAAATATGTCTTTTGCATAATTTCTCTAATCTTTGTGCGAATACCCTTGGGCAGCTCCTTGCCGGAAATATCCTGCTTTGTCGGCTCTGTGCCAAGTGGCTTTCTGCCGCCCTTTTGAATACGGTGGGTAATGTCCTGTGCGGCTCTCCTTGAAAATACAAGTGCCTCAAGGAGTGAGTTACTTGCAAGACGGTTTGCACCGTGAACACCTGTGTGGGAGCATTCACCACAGGCGTACAGCCTGTCAACAGAGGTTCTTGCGTCCAAGTCAACATTAATTCCGCCCATAAGGTAGTGCTGACAGGGATAAATGGGGATTCTGTCCTTAGTTATGTCAATGCCCTTTTCAAGGCACTTGTTGTAAATCATTGGGAATCTTTCAACAAGAAAATCGGCAGGCTTGTGGGTTATGTCAAGGTAGAAGTTACTGCTGCCTGTTCTCTTTTCCTCCAGCATAATTGCATTGGAAACAACATCCCTTGGGGCAAGCTCTCCACGGGAATCGTAGTTGAACATAAACCTTTCTCCGTTGCAGTTCAGCAGTACTGCACCTTCCCCTCGGACAGCCTCGGAAATCAAAAATCTTTCACGGTCGCTTTTGCTGTCAAAGGCTGTTGGGTGGAACTGTACCCTTGAAAGGTGCTTGATTTTTGCTCCCAAAAGGTGAGCAAAGGTAATTCCGTCACCTGTTGCAATAGCGGAGTTTGTTGTGTACTGGTACACCCTGCCTATACCCCCTGTGGCAAGTACGCAGTAGGAACAGCCAAAGACAAGGTTTTCTCCGTCTTTAAGAACACCCACATAAAAGCCGTGTTCGGATTTGTCAAGAGAATATACAAGGGCATTGTCCATCAGGGTGATGTTTTGCCTTTTGGAAACAGCAACAAGTAGCTTTTCAACCATTTCTTTGCCTGTTGAGTCCTTGTGGTGAACAATTCTGTTTCGGCTGTGACCGCCTTCCAGTGTGGCAAGTAGCCTGCCGAACTTGTCCCTGTCAAAGTCAACTCCTAAATCCTTTAGGTCAAGGACATCCTCAGGTCCCTCGGTAACCAGCTTTTCAACAGCGGAAAGATTATTTTTATATTTACCTGCAATAAGTGTGTCGGCTATGTGTAGCTTGTAGTTATCGTTGCTTTTGTCCAGCACAGCGGCAACACCGCCCTGTGCAAAACTGCTGTTGCTCAGGTTAAGCTCCTTTTTGCTTAACAAAAGCACAGAAATATCCTCAGGGTATTTTAACGCCCCGTAAAGCCCCGCAACACCTGTTCCAACAATAATTACATCAAATTGTTTGTCCATTTTTATGACCTCTTTGAAACTTCTGTAAACAATAAATCAGCTATTTTTTTCAGTTTACAAAATATTTAATATATATTATACTACAATTATCAAATAATTTAAAGTGTATTATCAAATTTATTAACAAATTATTAAGTATAATCCGTTTTTTATTGAAAGAGTGATATTATGGAGCTAAAAAGTAATGAAGAAAAGGTGACAAGGGCTGTACTTGTCAGTGTAAATACAGGGGAATATGATGCGGATTCCTCAATTTTAGAGCTTGTAGAGCTTGCAAAAACAGCAGGAGCCGAAACAGTTGCAACCGTTATGCAAAATCTTTCCCGACCTGAAACCGCCACATATGTGGGTGAGGGTAAGCTAAAGGAAATCAGCGACTTTTGCGAAAGTCAGGAGATTGATTTGCTCATATTTGACTGCGAGCTTTCCCCAACGCAAATCAGAAATATTGAGGAGAGAACAGGCGTTAGGGTAATCGACCGCACAATGCTTATCCTTGACATTTTTGCAATGCGGGCAAAGAGCAAGGAGGGTAAGCTCCAGGTTGAGCTTGCACAGCTAAAGTATATGATGCCAAGACTGACAGGTATGGGAACAGCCCTGAGCCGACTTGGCGGTGGTATCGGCACAAGAGGCCCCGGAGAAACAAAACTTGAAACCGACCGCCGACACATCAGAAGAAGAATGGAAACTCTAAAGGAACAACTGAAAAATGTGGAGCATCACAGAAATCAGCTACGGAAAAGGCGAAAAAAGGACAATGTCATTACAGTTGCCCTTGTTGGCTACACAAATGCGGGCAAAAGCACCCTGATGAATTATCTCACAGACGCTGGGGTACTGGCTGAAAACAAGCTGTTTGCAACCCTTGACCCAACATCAAGAGCCTTAAAACTTCCAAACGGTGTTACCGTTATGCTGATAGACACCGTTGGACTTGTAAGGCGACTTCCTCACCACCTTGTGGAGGCTTTCCGTTCAACCCTTGAAGAGGCGGCAGAGGCAGATATTATACTGAATGTGTGCGATGTCAGCAGTGAGGAGGCATCCCTCCACCTAAAGGTGACAAGGGAACTGCTGGAGAGCCTTGGTTGTGAGGACACACCTATTATTCCGGTGCTTAACAAGTGCGACCTTGTGGACGGAGATGTGTTGATACCGCAGGTTGGCAACGGCGTGAGAATATCAGCCAAAAAGGGGATAGGAATTGAGGAACTGCTGTACGCAATAGAGGACAATCTCCCTGTCAGGGTAAAAAAGGTAAAGGCACTTCTGCCCTTTGACAAATTGGGTATATGCGCCGAAATAAGGGAAAACTGTACCCTGTTAAGCGAAGAATATGTTGAAGAGGGACTGCTGATAGAGGCATTCGTAAACGAAGAAATCTTCCGAAAAATCAGGGGATATATTGTTGAAGAATAAAAAGTATTTTACCTCCCGCTATGGGAGGTAATTTTCTGTAAAAAAATATCATAAAAAAATAAAACTTTTGCACTAAAAAGGTGCTTTCAGTCGTGTTAATTGGTGAAGGGAGGTCAAAAAGATGTTTTTATTAAGTGGTAAGGATGCTTACAATCAGGTTGTTGAAGAATTCTCCGATATGATTTTTAGAATTGCCTATCAAAACCTGTGTAACCATACCGACGCCGAGGATGTGGTGCAGGAGGTTTTTCTGTCACTGTTAAAATCAAGCAAATCCTTTGAAAGCAAAGAACATCTCAAGGCTTGGCTTATTAAGGTCACCGTAAACAAATGTATTGACATAAGAAAATCATTTTTTCGCAAAAATACAGTTCCCCTTGATGACCAAATAATATCCTATACAGATGAAGAAAGCAGTGTTATGGAGGAAATCTTTAAATTGCCCAAGGATTACCGCAACATTATTTATCTGTACTACTACGAGGGCTACACCGTAAAGGAGATTGCCGAAATTTTGGGAAAAAATCAAAACACGGTGAACTCAAAATTACAGCGTGGCAGAAAAAAGTTGAAAAATTTACTGGTGAAAGGAGAGTATGTTTATGATAAAAACCTACAAAAATGCACTTGATAAAACCAAGCCAAGTGAACAGTGCAAGAATAACGCAAAAAAACTTTATGACAAAATTAACTGCAATAGGGAGGATAATATTGTGAGTATAGAAACTAAAAGAAAATCAAGAAAAAGACCATTAGCTGTTTTGGCGGCAAGTCTTGCAATGGTTTTGACATTGGGCGGCGTAATGACCTTTGGAATGTCAAAATCTGAAACAGGTGCAAACAACAGCTTTGTACTGTCGGTAAATGCGGCAGAGGTCACAAGGAATAATTCTGCCGTAATGAATATTAGTGAAGGTAGCGGATTAGCTATGGGTGAGGGGGACGACGGAAATGTCACTTTTAGTGCATATTTGCCTATTGGATGTAAAGGTGATAACATCGACACTATCACCTACGATATTAACAAAGGAGCCTTTTGTATTGCATTCCCTGAGGGCGACAAAACTCTTGTAAAGGCAAAGGAAGTTTACGATATGAATACCCCACGAAGCGGAAGAGAGGACGACATTTTTAAAAATTATACTTCTTTTACCGTAAACTATAACAATCAGCCAAATGATGATGTGACAGTTTCTATTGTGGGTGACTCAGACAAGCTCCCTGAAAAGGACAGAGAATATATAAAAAATCACATTGATGAGCTGTTCAACCTTGATGAAAAGGTATCACTTGAAAGGGAAAAGGAAGTAAAAGACAGGCTTTTGGGTGATATTGTCATTAAAGCTACAGTTAAGTTCAAGGACGGCACAACACAGACCCAAAGCATTAAGTCCTGTACAAAAATTATGAAACCATCACAGGCGTTCCCTAAAGATGAAGTTCCTGCTGAAAAGGACAAAAAGGATGTATTTTTAAGCTTTGAATTAGAAGAATAAATATTAATGCCAGATATAGCAAAAAGGCTGACTTTAGCTGTCAGCCTTTCTTGCGTTTGTAACGAACATTTCGTTTTTTCTGATTTTATTATTTGGTCAATTTCCTTAAAATTTTCCCACAAACCTTGCCTTTGATGGGGCGTTTGGTTTTATTAATTTTTTGCAGGTTTTTAGCTTTGATTTTGGACAATTGAATGTTGGGGTTTTGTTGATGATTTTGAATGCGTCAAGACCGACCATATTAAGCGAGCCGGTTTTTACGTTTACTGTTTTCAGTTTTGTACATCTTGCAAATGCCCGTACGCCAATCTGTTTTACCTGCTTTGGAATGGTGATGTTTTTTAGTGAACTGCACTTGTAAAAGGCATTATCACCAATGTATTTTAGTTTATTTCCTGTTAGAACATTCGCCAATTTATTACAGCCGTAAAAGGTGTTTTTACCAATTTTTTCTGCTCCGGAAAGTTTTACATTCTTTAGCTTGGTGCAGTTTGCGAATACGGAAGAATATCTTGTTTTTGCGTTTTTATTTGTGTCGCAATGGTTATATGTATTTTCTAACAGTTCGCCAATATTTGCCTTTCTTATTATGTCAAGCTCTTTTTCGTCATAATCAACCCATTTTCCGTATTCAATATTTTTCACTTTAGGAAAAGAGATTTTTTCAAGACTTTTACAGCCTACAAAGGAATATTTGCCAAGTGTTGTCACTTTGCTTAGGGTGTTGTTGCTGTTTATTTTTTTAAGATTTGAGCATCCCCAAAATGTGCCGTCACCAATATATTCCGCATTAGGAATATTTACACTTTTTAGATTTGTGCAATTCCCGAACAAGCCTTCATTTTTTGTATCGGCAAAAGGGTCGTGTCCTGATAATAATGACTTTAAACTTTTCAGAGAAATGCTTTCAAGGCTTTTGCAACCAAAGAACGCTGAGCGACCAACATATGTCACATTATCAAGGTGATTATTTTCGTTAATTGTATTGAGAGAACTGCATTTGTAAAATGTTTTTGGCGCAAGTTTTTTTATGTTTGGTATGTATGCGTATTCAAGTGAAGAACAACCCTGAAATGAGCCAATGTATTCCTCGTGTAAAGGATAGCACCAACGACGACTGCTTTCATCTTCGTAATCTCTTACGGAATAATAATCAAGCTTGCTAAAGGTAAAAATGGGGTCAACCCTTGTTATTCTGTTTCTGCCGATATTTTGTATTTTTGGAAATTCCGCATACGCAAGGGATGTGCAGTTTGCAAAAGCACCCAGCGAAATTTCGGTAACATTTTCACCATATATCCCTTTTAACTTAGGACAATCGAAAAAAGCAAGCTCTTCGATATATCTGAGTGAAGACGGAAATACAACCTCTTCTAAATTTTTCATTCCGTGAAAATACTCGTTAGGTATTTCCTTTACTCCCTCTTTCACAACAAGCTTGGTTGCCCTTTGGAATATGGTTTCTCGTTCTTTTTCATATTTTCCATTGATGAAATCCGGATCGTCAAAAACATTAAAATAAAATCTGCTTTTTATATCCTTGCCTGAATAATACAATGTATTTGTACCAGTATCGAACTTTATATTTTCACAAAGCTCAATAATCTCACCCTGTTCCTCCTGTGCAAAAACAGTTAATGACGAACAGGAAAACAAAATACATAGGATAAGTGAAATAGATATTAGTTTTTTCATAAAATCACCCTTTTTCTTTTATTGTAGTTAAACTATGCGATTTTATCAATTTGTATTTTAAACAAAGTATATGCTAATTATTTGTTGCATTTGCCAAGAATTATATGATTATTTTGTTTTACATTTCCTTGCATTTTCAACAAATCTTTTAATCTTTTCGGGGTCTTTGCCGGGTTTGTCGCTAAACTCCACACCTGAGGACACATCCACTCCGTCAGGGTGGATGTATTCTATTGCCTTTGCCACATTTTCCGGGTTTAGTCCTCCTGCAAGGATAAGTATTTTGTCGTCCTTTGGCAGAGTTTTTACAAGGCTCCAGTCAAATACCTTTCCGCTACCCGGCTCCTGTGCGTCAAATACATAGCCAGCAACCTTTTGTGATGTTCTGTACCTTTCGTACATATCCATATCCTTTATGTTAAATGCCTTTAGGATAGGCAGATTTATTTTACTTTCCAGTTTCTCGCTTAATTCCCCGTGAATTTGAACATAGTCAAAGTCAAGGCTTTCGATAATTTTGATTTCATCATATGTGGGGGAAACCACAACGGCAACCTTTTTTATCCTTTTGTCAAGGGAAGAAATAATTTCTCTTGCTGTGTCGGGGGTGATGTTCCTTTTGCTCTTTGGGAAAAACATCACCATTCCTGCAAGGTCAACCTTGTTTTCATTTAAAAATTCTGCCTCTTTTTTTGTTGTAAGTCCACATACCTTTATCTTCATTTTTATCCTTTCTCAATACAACACATAGCCTCCACCAGAGGGGGAGGGGGACCGCTTGCGGTGGAAGGAGGGAAAAAGTGTTCTCCTTATCTCTCTTTGTCTTTAGAGGATAGTTTGGTTTATTGTTCTGACTCAAACTTAAAAATCTAAAGACATACCAAGATGTATTGACTACTTTTTCACTCCCTCAGTCACGGCTAAAGCCGTGCCAGCTCCCTCATCCGATGGAGCCTTTGTGATGCCAAAATTTCATAACACCTGTTAATGTCACTATATGCACTACTGCTTTCATAAAAACAAAGTCCGTAATTGCTTACGGACTGAGGTTTTATTCTGCTTTTTCTTCTTTAGACTTGTTTTTCATCAGCTTTAACTGCTTTGGTTTAATATCCTTGCCCTTCAAAAATTCCTGCATATCAAAGTCAATGTCATCCTTGTCAATTAAGAAACCATCGCATTCGTTTACATAAAAGTAAAAGTAAGACTTGTCCTCATAAACGCAGTAAAGGTCGCTGTAAGGAATTTCATCCTCGCTAACTGTAATACACTTGTCGCCAAAGATGTATGTTGCAGAAAACTCCTCTGCGTCCTCAGCCTCCCTTTGCGGGCGGATGTAGTAAAGGAATGTGATAACAAGCACACCGATTATTGCAATGGAGGGGTAGATAACAGTGGTGAAATTCAGCTCAAACCGTCTGTTATATACAAATGCCAAAACAACTACTCCAATGCACATAATATACAGTAGCCATGGCTTAATAAATGATTTTTTTGTGAGAGTAAATCTCTTAAAGTCAACAAGTGTTTCTTTGTTATAATTTGTAGTAATTTTATGTTCCATATTATTCACCTTAAGTCATTCTATCACAAAATGTCAAAAGACGCAATGGTTTTTTGGGAAACACTGAATAAATCACTTTACACATCTTGTTTGCATATTTTCCGCCGGTTAGCCCAAAAAATCCTCGGAATGCGTCAGCATTACTGCGGTTTTTTGAACATACCGACAAAAAATCTGACAGCCCTTTCTGTGCAAATGATTTACTCAGTGCTTCCCTTGATATATATCTTGCAGTGTGTTATAATCATATGAAAATATGTGTAAGGAGCAGTGTTATGGATGTAAGAGTCAATGACAAAATTGAGATGAAAAAAACTCATCCTTGCGGAAACAAAATCTTTACCGTTACAAGAATTGGTATGGATTTTAAAATTAAGTGTGACAAATGTGGCAGAGAGGTAATGATTCCTCGCAGTAAAGCCGAAAAAAATATTAAGAAGATAATCAGGGAATAATATGTTTGATAAGATTGAAATTTTCAGCAAAAGATACGACGAACTGAATAACAGACTTTACGACCCGTCTGTTGCAGGTGACGCTACAAAATTTAACGAAACTATGAAGGAGATTAAGTCCATTGAGCCTATTGTGCTAAAGTACCGTGAGTATAAGCAGGCACAACAGACCATAGAGGACAGCCTTGAAATCCTTAAAAGTGAAAATGACGATGAGCTTCGTGAGCTTGCCCAAATGGAAATGGACGAGGCAAAGGAAACCTTGCCAAAGATAGAGGAAGAACTGAAAATTCTCCTTTTGCCAAAGGATCCAAATGACGAAAGAAATGTTATTGTTGAAATTCGTGGCGGTACAGGAGGGGAGGAAAGCTCCCTTTTTGCAGGAGATTTGTTCAGAATGTACTCGATGTATGCCGACAAAAAGGGGTTTAAAACCGAAATTTTGTCAGCAAATGAAACAGGTCTTGGGGGCTACAAGGAAATTTCCTTTATGGTTAACGGTGACGGTGCATATAGCAAGCTGAAATACGAAAGCGGAACTCACCGTGTTCAGCGTGTTCCCGAAACTGAGTCATCCGGCAGAGTGCATACCTCTGCTGTAACTGTGGCTGTTCTCCCTGAGGCTGACGATGTTGAGGTGGACATTAACCCCAACGATTTGCAGATAGACACCTTCCGTTCATCAGGTGCAGGCGGTCAGCACATCAACAAAACCTCCTCCGCCATAAGAATTACCCACATACCAACAGGTATGGTGGTTGAGTGTCAGGACGAAAGAAGTCAGTACAAAAACAAAGACAAGGCTATGAAGGTGCTGAAGTCAAGACTACTTAAGATTGAACAGGATAAGCAGAATGCGGAAATCTCCGAAAACAGAAAAAGTCAGGTAGGCTCAGGTGACAGAAGTGAAAAAATCAGAACCTACAACTTCCCCCAGTCCAGAGTTACCGACCACAGAATCGGTCTTACACTGTATAAGCTGGACGATATTTTAAACGGAAACCTTGACGAAGTGATTGACGCCCTGATTGCATATGACAGGGCAGAAAAACTAAAGGAAAGTATGGATAACAAGTAAATGGAAACAAAACTCTTGAGGGATACAACAGAAGATATTGCCGCAGCCGCAAAGATTATAAATGACGGCGGTATTGTTGCTATGCCAACAGAAACAGTATATGGACTGGCGGCAAATGCCCTTGACGGCAATGCGGTAAGGAAAATTTTCAAGGCTAAGGGCAGACCAATGGATAACCCCCTTATTGTCCATGTTTCCTCAGTAAAAATGGCAGAGGATTTACACCTTTATAGGGAGTTTACTAAGGAGGCAAAGGCTCTTGCTGAAAAGTTTTGGCCCGGCCCTCTCACAATCATTCTCCCAAAGGGTGACTGTATCCCTGACGAGGTTTCTGCAGGACTTTCCACCGTTGCGGTGAGATGTCCATCCCACAAGGTGGCACAAAAGCTTATAGAACTTTCGGAAAAACCACTTGCCGCACCCTCTGCAAATATTTCGGGAAAGCCAAGTCCTACAAAATTTCAGCACTGCGTAAATGACCTTATGGGCAGGGCTGACGCCATAATTGACGGCGGTGAATGTGCAGTAGGTGTGGAAAGTACAGTTGTAACCTTGGCGACAAATCCACCAAGACTTCTCCGTCCGGGTGGAGTGACTGTTGAACAGCTTGAAAGTGTTTTGGGCAAGGTAGAGATAGACGACGCTGTTTTGGATAAGTTAAAGGAGAATGAGGTTGCCTCATCCCCCGGAATGAAGTACAAGCACTATGCCCCCTCGGCACAGGTTTACCTTGTTAAGGGCAAGGAGTTTGCATCATTTGTAAACAGAGTAAGTGACAGCACAACTGCGGTTGTGTGCTTTGACGAGGATAAAACAAAGATAAACAGCCTAACCTATCCAATAGGCTCAAGGAATGACTATTCATCCCACGCACATAAAATTTTTGATGTGCTAAGGCAGATTGATAAGGACGAAAGCATCAAAAAGGTATTTGCCCCTTTGCCAAAGGTTGAGGGTGTTTCACTTGCAGTTTACAACAGACTTATTCGTGCATCAGCCTTTAGGATAATCAACGCAGATGCATATGTTGTAGGCCTTACCGGCCCCACAGGAGCAGGAAAATCCACAGCGTCTAAAGTTTTTGAAAAAAAGGGCTATCACATAGTTGACACCGACAAAATAGCAAGGAAAGCAGTTGAAAAGGGAAGTCCTCTGCTAAAGAGAATTGCAAAAGCCTTTGGAGATGATGTAATTGATGGTGGGGGTTGCCTAAATAGAAAGCTACTTGCCAAAAAAGCGTTTGAAACAAGGGAAAAGACAGAAATTCTAAATTCAATTACCCACCCCTATATATATGAAAAGGCACTTCTTGAAATAGAGGAATATTCAAACAAGGGTTGCGATAAATTTATATTAGACGCACCGGTGCTGTTTGAAAGCGGTGGCGAAAAATACTGCAAAAAAACTGTTGCAGTTATTTCAAGCCTTGAAAAAAGGATTGAGAGAATTATCAAAAGGGATAACCTCACCCATAATGAGGCTATGGCGAGAATTAACGCACAGCATAGTGATGATTACTATACACACAGGGCAGACTTTGTCCTGTACAACAACGGCGAACAAAGAGAGCTTGAAAACGAGATTATACGCTTAATTAACGGGGAGTTGTAATGTCAGTTAACAGAGGACACAAATTTGATTCCGGCAAAATTAAAAAGTATAATAGAGTGAAAAACAGAGAAAAAGCCGTCCATTCCCAACAAAAAGTAAATCAGCAACAGAAAAAAAGCAAAGGCTGTTTAGGCAGAATTATTGCTTTTATCCTTGTTGTGGCTATTGTGGGAGGCGTAATTTTCGGTGCTGTTCAGCTGTTTTCCAAGGGTTTTATCCACGACAGGGTGGACGATATTAGGAAAATCCAGTACCCCAAAAAGTACTCGGAGTATGTGGAAAAGTACAGCGAAAACTACGGTGTGGATGAAAATTTGGTGTATGCAGTTATCAGGACAGAAAGCCACTTTAATGCAGATGATGTGTCGGGTGCAGGTGCAATGGGTCTTATGCAGATAACCTCGGAATGTTTCGATTTTCTCCAAAACAATATCCCCGACGATTCCACAGAATATGATGATTCTGCCCTCTACAATCCCGAAGTGAACATCAAGTTTGGAACATACTTTTTAAGCTATCTACTTGATAAATATGACAATATAGAAAAAACCGCTTTGGCGGCATACAATGCAGGCTTTGGTACAGTGGATAATTGGCTCAGCGACCCCGCTTGCAGTAAAGACGGAGAAAACCTTGATGTGATTATATATCCCGAAACGGAAAATTATGTGAAAAAGGTAGCAGACGCCAAAAACGCTTATATTGATTTGTATGGTTAAAAATAGTTAAGATAACATTGAATATACAGTTGAAACAGAAAGGAACGGATTATTATGTCAAATGAAAATTCAAAGGAACTTCAGGAAAAAATCCTTATGTCCCCAAAGAAAAAAATTCACTTTGTAAGCAAGGAAGAATTGGAAAGAGCAGATGAATTTTGCGAGCCTTACAAGGATTTTCTCAACAAATCAAGAACAGAGCGAGAGGCAGTTGCCGAGGCTGTGGCTATGGCAAAGGAAAACGGTTTTGTGGAGTACAATCCCGATGTAAGATATAACCCCGGTGACAGGGTTTATATTGTAAACAGAGATAAGGCTGTTGGTCTTGCAGTAATAGGAAAATTCGGTGCAAGTCAAGGTGTTATGCTTTCTATCGCCCACATAGACTCCCCAAGAATTGATTTAAAGCCAAACCCCCTTTACGAGAAGAACAGTATGGCTCTGCTTAAAACCCACTATTACGGCGGTATCAAAAAGTATCAGTGGACAACAATCCCACTTGCACTTCACGGCAGAGTTTGCAAGGCTGACGGAACATATGTTGATATAGCCATTGGGGACGAGGACAACGACCCTTGTTTTTGTATTACAGATATTCTCCCACATCTTGGACAGGAACAGGCAAAGAAAACCTTGGGCGAGGCATTTACAGGCGAAGATTTGAACTGCCTAATCGGAAGCCGTCCATATTCTGACGAGGAAGGCGAACAGGTAAGGCTGAACACAATGAAACTGATTTACGACAAATACGGCTTTACCGAAAATGACTTTTTGTCAGCCGAGCTAACACTTGTTCCTGCATTCAAGGCAAGGGATGTTGGCTTTGACAGAAGTATGATAGGCTCCTACGGTCACGACGACAGAGTTTGCGCATATCCGGCACTTATGGCAATTATCGACTCAGGTGTGCCTGAAAAAACCTGCATCACATACCTTGCGGATAAGGAAGAAACAGGTTCCGACGGTAACACAGGTATGCAGAGTGATTTCCTCAGATACTTCATCTATGACCTTGCAAAGTCAGAGGGTCTTGAGGGTTACAGAGTGCTTTCAAAGAGTAAGTGTCTTTCTGCCGATGTTAATGCAGCAGTTGACCCAACATACGAAAGCTGTTTTGAGCCAAAGAACAGCTCCTACATTAACGAGGGTGTTGTTATTTCAAAATACACCGGTGCAAGGGGAAAGAGCAGCACAAGCGACGCCTCTGCCGAGTATATGGGTGAAATCAGAAGAATGCTTGAAAGCAACAAAATCATATGGCAGGTTGGCGAGCTGGGCAGAGTTGACCTTGGCGGCGGCGGTACTATTGCAAAGTATGTTGCCAATATGAATGTGGATGTAGTTGACCTTGGTGTGCCTGTTCTGTCAATGCACGCACCCTTTGAAATTGTAAGTAAGCTGGATGTTTATATGGCTTATCAAGCTTTTTTACATTTCTTTATCGGATAAGGGTTGATTTTTTCAAAAGAATGTGTTATTATTTTATGGCGGTCGAAAAAGACCGCCAAATATGCGCTGGTAGCTCAGCTGGATAGAGTGTTTGGCTACGAACCAAAAGGTCGGGGGTTCGAGTCCCTTCCAGCGCGCCAAAGTGTATAAGCTCTGTGTCTGATAAGGCACACAGCTTATGCACCTTAGAATTTAATGGAATATTGCTTGTTAGGGTTTGTAGATGTACATTACTCGTGAATTGGATTTTTAATTTCCATTCCAAATAATTCTAAATTCTCCGGGAATGTTTCTGCAATTGAGATTTCACAATTATCGGAACATTCGTCATATGAGTAACTGTATTTGAGCCAATAGAGTAGAAAATCCTCTCTGATTATTCCGATAACACCTTGGATAGCACCAAGACACAAATCATTATTTTTGTAACGGATGTGTTCAACAGAGCAACAAGAGTCAGAATATTCAGGCTTTTCAATGTCAATATCAAGCAGTTTTATGATTTCTTCTTTTACAGTTTCATCAAAATAACCGCATCCTAAAAATTTCATTTAAATTCACTCTTTCGTAATTATTGTGTATTTAACACCTACAATACCAACCTAAAAAGGCTGATATTGTAAGTGATTAATAACTTTTTACTTTGATAGTTTTGCGTCAGCTATTCAGATTTTTCCTTAACGCAGTTTCGTGGAAACCTTATTCGTCAGTTGTCAAAACTTCTGTTAGAAGGATACCAACAGGAGCAGGGTTGATTAAGCCCTTACGCAGTCAAAGGTAGCAAAACACCACACAGCTCAGGAAAGGTGCTTTGGCTCGCTCGCCTATCATATAGGTAGGGTACTGACTTAACTGTTATTAACTGCTTATGTACTAAATCTGAGTTTGTATATCACAAGTTCTGATATACACACGGACTATTAAATTGTCTTTGAAAAAAGAAAAACTCACATCCTACCGCCAATCTGCAAGTAGTCTGTGAGTACCGGTTGACAAAATAACTAATTTAGTGCTACAATAATGGCACAAATTAGCCTTAACATCAATAAGTATCGACACTACTTACTTGGTGGGTCGGCAAGTTGTTTGGTAGACAACTTGCTGACTAAGGATTTTGTAATCCTCTTTTCTGTACTATTATAACATATGGAAAAGATAAAGTCAATAATTTCCTAATATAAATGGTATTTTTGCAGATAGGACTGTCTATCTGCTTTTTTTATTACCTTTTTATTGTCATATTTTGTAAAATAATATGGAATAAAATATAATATCATAAAAAAAGAAAAATAATTATAAATATAAATATTTGCTAATTATATATAGATATAGTGAATATAACTGTCAATTTATACAGCTGATGTTTATGAGGTGTGGTTATGCTTTTTTGTAAAAGGAGAAGTAATAATAAATTAAGTAAAAAGAGATTACAGGAAAAATGTGATAGACTTGAAAACGAGCTTAACTCTTATAAAATGCCTTTACTTAAACCTGA
>JBJEOZ010000245.1:0-3474 GCA_051880975.1 Ruminococcus sp. | reverse complement strand
TCATATAGACACGGTATTTTTGTTCAATTACCTTTGAAAATTCGCCCTCAAACATAACAAGATTTTTAATATTTATCTCTGTATTTGCACACCAAGATAACTGAACATTGCAATATTTTTTTAGATATTCATATATACCGTGAAAGGCAGAGATATAGTTGTTTGCCTTAACATACACTTTGCCGTTGGCGCAAGTTATTACATAATAGTCTTTTTGTCTGCGTTCAAAGGAAACAATAATATCGTTCTTGAATTCGGGTAAATTTCTTTCTAAAAATCCCGTTACAATTTTATCCATAAAACCTCCAAAAATTATAATGATATATTGTCAATCGTTCTGGCAGACTTTAATGACAGTTTGTCTGAATACAGAGGTATGGGAATTTCATTATAAACATTTGAAATACCGAATTTGGTTTTAGGTGCTGTTCGTATAGTGAGTGTATTGCCGTTTTCAATATATTCTTTGTAATCTCTCAAGTGCATTACAAATTTTCGGTCAATGTTAAAGTAATCGTTGATAAGTGTTTTATCGCTGAATACCTGCAAATTGAGTCCGTCAAAATCAAATTCAAGCACCACATCAAAGCGATTTTTCAGTATATCCTCAGGTAGCTTGAGTTCATAATAACTGCGCTTGCCTGTGGAATAAAGAAAATAATTATACGGTAATTTTTGTTTGCTTGTTTTTGTCAGCGTAATTTCGTTTTTCAAATCTGTATCGGTTATCTGCTCGCAGTAAATTCTTCCGTTGTCGCAGTAAACCGTACCCTCAAGGAAATAAGCCTTCTCACTAATAAAATGAAACTGCTTTGCCTTATTGTAGGGGATAACTATAATTCTAACATCATCAATTTCCGTACCTGTTTCGCTGAAATCAAGGGGGATTTTCTTTCCGTCAACAGAGCATTTAGGCTCTATGCCTTCACATTCTGCAAAATAGCAGACTGTCTTACCTTCAATTTTTGCTTTAGCAAGAGGCTGTGCAAGTATGTAATCAAAATTCACCGCGCCGAGTTTTATATTAAAGGGATAGAAAAACATTGTTCCTGCTTTAACATCCATGCTTGGCAGATTAACGGTTTTATCATTGATTTTAAAGGTAACATTAACATCCTTAAAACATTTATACTTCAAGCCTTTTTCGTATGTGCTTGCAAAGAAATAACCACTACCGTTTTCATCTGCTCTGACGGAGCACTTCAAGAATGAAATGTCGTTAGGATCACTGCTTTTCCACCTTGGAAAATATGCCTGCTTTGTGCATATTTCGTTATCAAAATCGCTGATAAACAGGTGCATAAGACGGAGTCTGTCACCGTGAGCACGGCACACACCGTAACGGCTGATAGGTGCCTGAAAATCATAGTCAATAATAGGATAATTGTTTGGGTATCCTGTTAGTCTGTTTTCCTGCATTAGCTTATTATTAGGATTTGCACCTCCACAGAACATATAGTAACCAAGCCAGTTGACACCACTTGCAAATTTAGCAAAGCCAACACCGTAGCCGTCCTTTTCGCTGATATACGGTCTGCGATGCTGCGTTACCTGATTGCCGGGCCCTGTTTCGCAGGAGGCGTATGGTACATCGTCATAAGCGCCTTTTTGTTCTGTCTTGCTTTTGAACAAATCACCACCGATTTCGCTCTCTGTTTTTGCAGGAGTAATTGAAAAACGGTTGTTTGGCTTGAGCGCGGTTTTACCATGTGTCCACGGTGCGTCCGGATAACCACCCATCATAGGCAAAAAGTCGTTATCCGGCTTTCCTGACGGCCATGCGGTCATTGTGAAAAACGGTGCTTTGTAGCCGATTCTTTCTGCTATTTTGCGTAGCGTTCTTATATGCTCTGTTGAGCCTGTGTATTCGTTTTCAAGCTGAATACCGATTACTGTTTTGCCGTCAAGATATGGCTCAAGCTCTTTGTATAATCCCTGCCAAAATTCCTTAACCTCTGCAAGATATTGCGGATTATCGCATCTTTTCTTCGGCATTTTATTTATGCGTTTAGGGAAGCCGCCACGGATGACCTCACCGTGACACCAAGGACCTATACGCAGAATACATGGCATTTTTATATCTCTGCAAATTGAGAGAAAGGCAGAAATATCCCTATTGCCTGAAAAATCAAATTGTCCCTTTATTTCTTCATGATAATTCCAAAAAACATATGTAGATACAGTGTTGATACCGCATTCACGCATTTTTAAAAGAGTTTCTCTCCAGCGCTTTTTAGACAGTCTTGAAAAATGCAGTTCGCCTGCAATAATTGTGTAGGGCTTACCGTTTTTTGTAAAATATTGCGTATTTACACCATACGCGCTTTCAATATTTGAATAGTTAAAATCTCCTGTCTTAACTATTTTAGGTTCTGCGTTAATTTCAATTTTCATATCTTTACTCGTTTATTGCAAATGTTTTCCATTTTTTGTTTGACCAAAATGAGAATAGTGATGTTAGTATTGCAGAAATTATCCAAATTACAATTACTGCATTCCAGCCTGCTTTTTGAGATACTGCACCAAATCCGTATGACGACACAGCGCAACCGATATATGCACAGGAATTAAGCAAACCCGTTACACTTGATGTGTGTCCGCTTTTGGCAAATCTTATTGGCACACGGGAAATAATTAGATAATTCAGCGAATACATAGACATTGTTGTAAGAGCCAAAAGAATTATCGAAATCACAACCGGAATTTTTCCGATAAATAGTAAAAGAATCATTGGAATAAGTGCAAGTATGGAGCAAATGCCTGCGGCTTTCATTTCGTTACAGCCAAGTTTTTTGTAAAGAGGAGTGATTATATAGGCTCCGAATGCGTTGAATATTGGCAGTATAACTGTCAAAAATACCGAGAATGACGGCAAGACACCGTATTCTTCTGTTATCATTGTAGGTACCCAGTTTGTTATGCCGTCCCTCATCATTCCGTGGAGGAAGGAAGGCATGATAATTACCAAAAGTCCCGACGATATAATAATAGGCCCAAAACCCGTTTTTTTACTTTTGCCTTCTTTTTCAATTTCTACAGATACCTTTGTCATTGACTTTTTAGAATAAATAACCGACAAAAGGCCAAATAAAAATGCTGTTAAGATAACTGAGCCACCACAGATAAAAATACTATTCCATGTGGAATATTTTATTATAAGTGTTGACAATAGATAGGCGCAGACAGTACCTACAGGCAATGACAATGCAATGTGCAGTACAGCCTTTTCCCGCAGGTTATCATTTATCGTTTGGGAAAAAATACGCAAAAGCGGTGCCCACAACATTGATTGGAAAACTCCGTTTGCGCCCCATACAACAGCCATAAAAACAAGTGAATTGGCGAATGCCATAGAAAAACAGCAGGCAGAACTACCCAATGCGCCCACCAAAATCATCGCAAAAGGATTCACTCTGTCTCCTGCTATACCACTTACAATTTGGCCTATACCATAGCAGATAAAAAATGCCGTTC
>JBJEOZ010000244.1:0-3482 GCA_051880975.1 Ruminococcus sp. | reverse complement strand
CCGTTGATTAAGTTTTTAACTCAACCAACGGCTGAATATTTATCACCATATATCAATCGCTGTCAGAAACGATTGATATTTTGTTTTATTCAGTTTTTTCCGGGATTTTCCCGTGCTTTTCTTCAAAGCGTGCTATTTCGTCCTTTATCAGGTGCAGCATATACCAATTCATTGACCTGTCATCGTATTTTGCCACATAATCAAACTTTCGCAGAAGCTCCTCGTCAATGCGCAGTGACAGATGTTTAATTTGCTTTTTCATAAATTCCTCCGTGTGAACCTATTTTGAATTTATTATAAGTTCTTTTTATGATATAATGTCATAGTGGACTTATGGTGGGTTCACTTTATTAGGAGGGATTTTTATGAAACTTGCAATAATCGGTTCAAGATCACTTACAATCAACAATTTAGAGGATTATATTCCTGAAAATACTGTTGAAATAATTTCAGGCGGTGCAAAAGGTATCGACAGCTGTGCTAAAAAGTTTGCTTTAAAACACAGTTTAAAATACACAGAATTTCTGCCAAAGTACAATTTATACGGCAAAGCTGCGCCTTTACGAAGAAATCTTGAAATCATTTCAAACGCTGATATGGTTTTAGCCTTTTGGGACGGAAAAAGCAGAGGAACTAAATTTGTAATTGATAATTGCAAGAAAATAAATAAGCCGATTAGGATTATAACAGAATTTTAATCGGCTGATTCATCTACTTTTTTGATAATCTTCCCGATTTCAGCAATAACATTCACAGTAACAGCATTTCCAGCCATCTTGTAGAGCCTGCTGTCGGATAGTCCTGTCGCTTTTGCCTTGTTAAACTGCTCGTCCGTAAAGCCTTGTAATCTCCAACACTCCCTCGGAGTGAGCTTTCTGATTCTGCCGATATGAACTTCGCCGTTTGCCTCAATAAAGGCTACTGCAAACTTTTCATTGTCATCGAGAACATCTGAATTTTCCACAAAAACTCCCGAATGTTCAGCTTTGCGGTTACTGATTCCCGAATCGTGTCTTGCAGTTATGCACCTTGCAATTTCTGTCAGTTTTGGATCGGGGTTCAGGTCTATGAAATAATATGCCTGCGTTGCGGAAGTTGTCAGAGTATGGGCTACCTGACTTCCTACTCGACCCCGTCTTGAGTTCTGTCCCGAAAAGGCTGTGTCAATGCTGTCACCGGGATATGCGATCTGATAACCGTCTTTGGTTTTAGATTTTATCGGCAAACCAAAATTTTCAGTATCTTCAATGAGATAAAGTCCCGAATGACCGCCGAAACCGCCCGAACCGCTTGTAAGAGTACAGCTTAGTCCTTTCGATGAGTAGATTCGCTCACCTTGTGTTGGGTTTTCTTTGTATAAGAGTTTTTCCGCTTGTTTGCGTGAAAGATAGTACTTCTCCGGCACATTGTCCTCTAAGATATCCGATAATGAACACTCGATTTCGTGACTGGGGAACTCCGAAATTTTTGCTGTTAAGTACCTGCCAGCATACATCATACCCCAAGCCATCCAATGTACGGAGGATTGTTTCAAATGTCCTGCCTTTGTCGTGGTTAAGCAGACCGGGAACATTTTCGAGGAAGAGATACTTAGGCTTTTTAACGGCAGCAATTCGAGCAATCTCAAAAAATAGCGTTCCTCTTGTGTCATCAAATCCTTTTCTCGCTCCTGCGATTGAGAAGGACTGACAGGGAAATCCGCCAACAAGAAGGTCGAAATCGGGTAACTGTTCGGGTACAATTTTTCTTGCATCATCAAAGTAAAGTTCACCTCCTGTATCGTACATTGCTTCGTATGCCTGCTTTGCATACTTGTCGATTTCGCAGTATCCGATGCACTCAAAACCGCCTATGGCTTCAAGTCCTGAACGAAAACCGCCGATGCCAGCAAACATATCAAAGAATCTGATGGACATAAATCTTCATTCCAAACGAAGATTTATTGATTAAACCTCACCTCACATTCCCATTGTCATTCCGCTATCCTCATCAGGAGTTTCATCTTCAACTTCAGATGAGGATTGGTTTTCTGCTTCAATTTCTTCCTGCGTGAGCTTTCTGAATGAATCCTCTCCGGGAACTACACCAAGTGAACGACCGTTGTCCCACTCGGGGAATATCGTTCCCATAGAATCAACAAATTTTACTGTTCCTCTTGTACCTGCCGGAATAGGTGCGTAAGGGTCCTTCATATTGATAATCTCAATTCTTGTACCCGGCGAATACAATTTCTTTGTGCTTTCAGCTATTCTGCGCTGTCTTTCATATTCGTTCAAGTTATACATCTCCTAAAGTTTAGTTGTTTAATGGCATTGTTTTTTGAGTGGGACTTCTGATTTTTATTGTCATAAAATCAACCTCCATCTTTCGTTTTACTGCTTATACTTGAAATTTTGTTATCAGATGGGTACTTGTTACCACTTTCATCGCAATCATCATTGCGCCTGTCAAAATTAGGTTTCTGACGCATCTCTCTTTCAAACTTTCTGAGTTCAGGTGTGTCGGTAAAATACATTTAAAATCATTCCTTTCAAATTTTTTTGCAAATAAAAAAGCAACCGTTCTAATCAAAAAATTAAAACGATTGCCAATAAAAAAAGAGCCAACTTTATATTTCTATAAAATTGACTCTGTCATAAATTATTAAGTTTTATCAATCAGTAGCAGATAGATTTGCATTTTCATATCGTTTGCGATACTTATTCTTTTTACTGCAATAATATTTTTCAACCTCATAATAAGGAATCCAAATACCGCACTCTTCAATTTTTTCATAAACAGCAGAAACTATTATTTCATTTCTTCTTGAATCAGGTGCTTTTCCAATTTTATCGTAAGCATTCTTGTATTCATCATAAAGCCAATTACTAATTTTTTCTCGACATTGATTACCTCAAAATATAGAATTCTTATTTTCGATTAAACCTTGTAATTTCTCGACAGCTTCATCTTTACTTGCAGATTCCTGTACAATCCTTAATACTTCATCCATCAAATTCTGAAACTCATTATCAGTCATATATGCCATTCTAATCACTCCTAATTTATTATTATATGGAAAAAGGTCCGTAGATTGCTCTACGAACCTTCGTGGCTCCCCCAACTGGGCTCGAACCAGTGACATCATGATTAACAGTCATGCGCTCTACCGACTGAGCTATGGAGGAATATACAATTTTCTTTGGATTTCACCAAAGATTTTTGTCGAGACTGCACAAAGAGCAATCACAACATTATTTTTCTTTCCTCTCCTAATCTCAAAAATAAATAAAAAGAAAAGAAAGAAACAAATTACAAATCAATCGGTAATGAAATGTAATTTAAAGGTTAGAAATCTGTGCGATTTCGGGGGAGGTTATCATTTTAATAACCTAACGCCGACATTGCACGAAGTGCGATGGAGACGCCGCCGAAATTTTCAGATTTAGTTTCCTCAAACCAGTGAATAGTGTCGGGTATTTTAATGTACGCAGCCACTACCG
>JBJEOZ010000243.1:0-3494 GCA_051880975.1 Ruminococcus sp. | reverse complement strand
TAAAATGACCGATACCGCAGGACGGCTCCAAGATATTGCCTTCTCGGAACCCCAACTGTTCCATTGCCTTATATACGGCTTTAATAACCGTAGGCGGAGTGTAGAAAGCAGTCAGGGTGCTTTCTCTTGCCGACTCATATTCATCCGGTGTCAGGATGTTTTTCAGCATTGCGTACTCGGTGTGCCAAGCTCCTGCCCGTTCGTCAAAGGCTTCGGGAATACCGCCCCAACCGACATATCTCGACAAGATTTTCTGCTCATCAGGTGTCGCAAAACGGTTTTCGCTTTGACAATCCTTTAAGACCTTAATCGCCGCATAGTTTCTGTGGAAACGCTCTTTCTTGTTCACTTCCTCAACCTGATTATTGGCAAGGTCAAAGTTTTGTCGCTCCGACATCGGAATATCCGGGTGGAGGTCAAAGCTCTTTACCTTTGACTTTTTCTTTTGCTCCCAAGCGGGAACAATCGGTTCAGGCTCTTTGTCGTAACCGTTGCCGATACGAACACCCTCGTTATACATTTCCTCATAACTGTCAAAACCGTTTTGCGTTGCAACGATTTCTCTGTAATCCTCAATCGGTACATTTCCGATGTTCGTTGCCACCATATCAGTTCTTTCAGCATTTTCAATGAGAGCTTCCATTGTGGCAGAGGTGCAGTCGGTCAAATCCGGTGTTCTGTGAAATTCTCGGTCTGCCTCCTCAAACCATTCCGTACCTACATCGGCAAGTTCCTGATTTGCAATGCTGCCGAGGTAATCAAAGAAATCCTCAGCCGAGTCATACTCCTGTGCGGTTTGCTGTATTTCGTCAAAAGAAAGCGTATTTGTAACATACTGACCTCCGGCATTGCTGTCGGGGTTATAGTATATCCAAGTTACACTTTCATTGTCCCGGTCGATAAAGAAGGCGTCGTCATAACCGGTTTTCGGACTGAAGTCCTGTACGGTTTCGGTATCATTTTGAGCTTCATTTTCGCCTGTAACGGCTTTTTCTTCCGCCGGTAATACACTGACCTTCAAGTGGTCGTTCATTGGATTTTCACGCACTTTGCGGTCAAATTCTTCCCTTGAAAGTTCCTTGTTGAAAAGGGGCATATCAAAGTCATAGAGCATTACACGGTTTTCATCAAAGGATAAAATCTCATACTGCGAAGCCCCGATATACACGCTGTCACCGAGATGGTATTCATACTGTGTTTCCGGTTCGTCCTCTTTGTTTTCAGGCTCAGGCGGTGCGGTAGAGAGTATCTCACGGTTTTTTCTCTGCTCTGCAAGCTCGGCTCGCCGTTCTTCCTGCTTTTCAAGCCATTCCGGATACTTTTCTTTTTCCTTTGGATTTAAGTATCTGTCCATACGGATAAGGTCTCCGATACGCTTTTCTACCTGAGACCAAGAAAGCGTAATGTGCGGCTTGTCACTTCCGATACCTTTTGAAATTATGATACCTTTTCCGTCGTGCTGTTCGTCAATGCCTGCACCGATGATGACAGGATAAGAGCCGCCCCAACCGTATTCGTTTTTCAAGAAGTCGGCATTCTCTTTTGCGGAAAGGCTCTTTTCAAACTGCTCATAGATACGCATTTTGCCCTCGGAAACTCCGCTTCCACGGGTCAGCACAGCGTCTATGATTTCCTGAGAAAAAGTAAAGGCAGAGGTTTTTTGTTCCTCTGCCTGATTACCCATTATGAGAGTCAACTGACCGTCCATAGACGGAAGCGGCTTGATTGTATCGGTCAATTCTCCCAAAAGTCTCATTGCTTCAAAATGCTGTGCGATAACGCCCCAGTCATAGAAGCTCTGAGCGGTTCTGTTTTCGTATTCGCCCTCCCACAAGTGGAGAACATTCTGAAATGTTTTATACCCCACAAGCCTGCCGTCGCTTAAAGTAAGCTGTGTGTAATCGTTGTTGAAAATACCCTTGATATATTCGGTACGGGTCACATTATCTGTATTTCTCTCATAGAAGTCTTTGATTTCTTCCTTTGAAGCGGACAAATGCGGGGTAGTGCCGAGTATCTCTCGGATAGTATCGTCACCACCGAAAAACGGCAGGCTCTTGTCCTCGTGGTCTCTGTCGTAATACTCTAAGCGAATATTACCTGATTCTTCACGATTTCCTGTGCCGAGTTCCTGAAGCTGTTCATCAGGCGAACCCATTTCATCATATCTTCCGCTTTCATCTGCTCCGTCAGCCCGGCTTTCTGTGTCATCTGCTTCACGAGAGTTTCCTCCAGTTCGCTCGCTCTCTGCTGAACCTCCGCCAAGTGGCTGTTCAAAATCCCTTTCGTCAGAAGATTGTAGTACAGGATTTTGTGATGTTCCTTCAGATAAGTTCTCCTCATCTGCGACCATCTGCCGAGAGTCACTTCCGTCTGCTCCGGCAGTTTCAGGTTCGGAAGATTGTAATCTCCCACCATCGTGTATGTGATTTCGCTCATCGCTTTGACTCCTTTCATCTTTGATGTCTTTATTGTATTCGGATTGCTCCTGTTCATCAATTATGCGATTTTCCTTGCTGAGCGTGCTGATTGTTCTGCTGACAGGGAGCAACGCCATTTCTGCAATGTCACTTGTAGCAATACCCACCGCATTGAGAACTTCCTGTGAATTGAAGTTTGAAATACCGGCAAAGTCATCGGGAGAATAAACCTTGTCTGCGTCCAGTCCCAATCGTGCCATAACCATATATGACACGCTGTTTCGGACAAGCTCCAAATACAAGGCATTTGCTTCGTCGGCAGACAAATACTCAATATCGCTTCCTACACCCAAGCTCATAAAGTCGGAAATATAGTCTGCGATGTTGTCCTCGACGGCATTGGCAATGCTCTCTTTGACGACATTTTCAATACTCGTTGTATCGTTTACCGCCCCGAAAGTGTTTTCAAGCGTTTCGATAACCTCTGCTTCATAATCGGGTCTCATCTCCCAAATAGGAACAGGGCGGGAATATCGGCTTTCGTGGGTGTCCGATATATCAAAGTAGTGAATCAGCCTTTGACGGCTTCTGTCTGCGTCCTCAAATACGGCAATACCTTTTGCTCCTCGGTTTACCCAGCGACCGAAAGTGCCGTTCCATCGTTCGATTTCAAGAACGGCTGTTGCGTCGGGTCTTTGGGCATAAATGAGAAGCTGTTCATCAAATCGGAGCCTGAAATTCCTGCCTGCTGTTTTCAGAAACGATTGCCAGTTTACCGGATTATCCGTAACCGCAAAGCAGGTTCTTTCATATAGCTCCGAAATCAGGTCAAATTTCCTTGCCACCTCGTCTGCACCTCCTTATCGTGATTTTTCTTTGTCCTTTGCAGGTTTTGTATTTTCTTTTGCGGCTGGTTCTACGGTATGACCGTTTCTCTCGCAAAGCTCGGCAAATTCGCAGATGTGGTAGAGATTTGTACCTACCTCCAAATGGTAATCATCAATATATCGTCAAGTCCTCTCCATTGTTTTGCCGTCGCTGAGCTTAATAGAGATTTTCTCTCCGTCCGCAATG
>JBJEOZ010000242.1:0-3497 GCA_051880975.1 Ruminococcus sp. | reverse complement strand
AAACGGTTGGATTTGCTTTGGCGAGAGGAATATCCGTGTTAGTAATCAGCTGTCCCTGTGCGCTTGGACTTGCCACCCCTGTTGCAATTATGGTAGGCAACGGGATGGGTGCAAAAAACGGTATTTTATTCAAAACTGCCGTATCTTTGGAAAAAACAGGCAAGACGCAGATTGTTGCACTTGATAAGACCGGAACGATAACCCGGGGAGAGCCAAGGGTAACGGATATGATTCCTGTCGGCATAAGTGAAAAGGAGCTTTTGTCTGTTGCTTACGCGCTGGAGAAAAAAAGCGAGCATCCGCTTGCACGTGCAATCAATCAAAGAGCTGAGCAGGAAGGTCTGACAGTCGGCGATGCAGAGCAGTTTAAGGCTTTGTCGGGCAGCGGACTTACTGCAAATCTTAACGGTGATGCCCTACTTGGCGGAAGCTATAATTTTATTAGTAGGCAAATCTCCGTACCGAGTGAAATAAAAGAAAAATCAGAGCGACTTTCCGAAGAGGGAAAAACGCCGTTGTTCTTTGTCCGTAATGATGAGCTTTGCGGTATTATAGCTGTTGCAGATACTATCAAGGATGACAGCCCACAGGCAATAAAGGAAATGCAGAATATGGGCATCTATGTTGTAATGCTGACAGGTGATAATGAGCGCACCGCAAAAGCAATCGGAGCAAAAGCAGGTGTTGATGAAGTAATTTCAGGTGTGTTGCCCGACGGTAAGGAAAGCGTTATTCGCGAGCTACAGAAAAAAGGAAATGTTGTTATGGTGGGTGACGGAATAAATGACGCTCCGGCACTCACGAGGGCAGATGTGGGAATTGCTATCGGTGCGGGAGCAGATGTTGCTGTTGATGCGGCAGATGTAGTGCTTATGAAAAGCCGTTTATGCGATGTTCCTGCTGCAATCCGATTAAGTCGTGCGACGCTGCGTAACATTCACGAAAATCTGTTTTGGGCATTTATTTATAACATTATCGGTATTCCCTTGGCGGCCGGTGTATTTATTAATATACTTGGCTGGAGGCTAAATCCAATGTTTGCTGCGGCGGCGATGAGCCTGTCAAGCTTTTGCGTAGTCACCAATGCACTGCGCTTGAATCTGTTTAAGATGTATGATTCAAAACGAGATTACAGAATCAATAAAAAATTAAAATCTACAATTCAAAAGGAGACAAAAATAATGGAAAAGACATTAAAAATTGATGGTATGATGTGCGAGCATTGCGAGATGCACGTAAAAAAGGCGCTTGAAATGCTTGACGGAGTAACAAATGCCGAGGTCAACCATAAAGCAGGAACTGCTATTGTAACAACGGAAAAAGAAATTTCAAACGACGCTTTAAAACAAGCTATTGCAGACCAAGGCTATAATTTAACCAATATTCAATAATTCAGTATAAATTATGTTTTATGAAAAAGAAATTAAAATTTGTTATAGTAATATCAGTTGTGGCTTGCGCTTTCCTAACTGCCTTTATTTTGTTTGGTGGAAAGAGCCAAAGTGCAAAAATCATTGTTGCGACTGATATACATTATCTATCCTCTCGCATTAACGATAAGGGAAATGCGTTTTTTGATACTGTAAATAATGCTGACGGAAAGCTTGTTCAGTATTGTGATGAAATCTTTTCTGCTTTCGGTGACGAGGTTATAAAATCTCAACCTGATGTTTTGATTCTCAGTGGTGACTTAACCTTTAACGGAGAAAAGGCAAGCCATGAGGATTTAATTAAAAAGCTTAATGAAATTCACTCAAAGGGCGTTCAGGTTTTAACAATTCCCGGTAATCATGATATAGACTCAACAAGTGCCTGCGGATTTAAGGATGACGAATATTATCAGGTTGACTGTATAACCGCAGAGGAGTACAGGAAGCTTTATTATGATTTCGGAATGAAGCAAGCCCAAAGCGTTGACGAAAATTCCTTTAGTTATTTGTATAAGGTTAATAAAGACCTTTATGTCCTTATGCTTGATACAAATACGTTTGGTGAAAACTTTGTTCAAGACGAATCGTATCAATGGATAGAGGAACAGCTAAAAATGGTTAAGCTAAGAAGGGCACAGGTGATTACCGTAACTCACCAAAATCTTTTTGCACACAACGAGCAATTATCTTTTGGCTATCAGCTGTATGATGCAGACGAGCTTTTGGAAACACTTAACAAATACAAGGTACAGTGCAATTTAAGTGGACATATTCATATGCAGCATATCAAATCCGACGGCGTTACGGAAATTGCCACCTCCTCGCTTTTGGTTTCCCCTGTTCAATATGGTGTAATTAATTTTGACGGAGATATTAATTATCAAACAAAATCCGTTGATGTATCTGCTTGGGCAAAGGATAATAAGCTTACTAACGA
Organism: Ruminococcus sp.; assembly: GCA_051880975.1. GTDB lineage: Bacteria > Bacillota > Clostridia > Oscillospirales > Acutalibacteraceae > Ruminococcoides. The sequence goes on along the minus strand of JBJEOZ010000242.1, from coordinate 1,130 downwards.
AAAGCTTTTGAATTTTTCAGCCTATGCCGAAGGCTTTTTTAAGGAAAATATAGTTAAAAGGTCACTTATGCGATTAGAAAACGCCGAAATGTCAAACGAGGATAAAAAGCTGATTGCCAAAACCTTTTCCGAGCTTAACGCAAGCTATTTTGCAGGAAGCACTATTGATATTTCAAAAATGCAAAAAGGAATTGATCTTTGTAAAAAGCAGGATGGCTTTTTAAGTAAATATATCGAAACAATGGCAGACGAGGCTACAATAGACCATACCTCTATGACAATATGGAAAGCAAAAACAAGCCCATACATTTCTCGGCATAGCAAAAGGCTCAAGGAACAAAATCCCTGAGCCTTAATTTTTGTATTATCGACAATAAAAATCACTATGCAAATCGTATGTTATCGCTCCTGTACCTCTTTTCCGCTAATATGCTCTATTTCTATTTCAAACATTTGAACGGCTCTGCCTGATGATGCCACTACTTCATTCACCATCTTTTCATTAGGATAATATTTCATCGCAAGTTTCTTTACAAGCTTAATAGCGTCTTCCTGATTTTCGACTAAACGGCATCGTCCAAAGACAACAACACTTTGAAGAAAGGGTGCCCACGATTCTTCTTTAATCCTTTCATTACCGTATATGGTAATGCAAACCTTGTCACTAACTTTCAGGCAATCAACCTTATAACCTACTTTTGCTCCATGAAAAATAATCTTGTTTGCATCTTCATCATACAAATAATTTATCGGTATAGCATAAGGATAACCGTTATCACCGTTAACTGCCAGAACGCCGCGTTTAGAACAACGAAGCAGTTCCTTTGATGCATCTATACTGATTTCATTTTTCTTTCTTCTAATTGTTCTAAACATTTAATATACCTCCACAAATTCTGATTTATCTGTTTCAATTATATAAAAAATATCAGTGGGAGTCAAATGGGCGTTTTTGTTGCATAAAATGGTAATATGTGTTATTATGCTGGTATAGGACATTAACCCACCGTAATGAATGGAGAGTAGTGTGAAAAATCACACTATTCCGATTGTATTGCCCTCAAAATTTGCCTGTGGCATAATTTTGAGATGGCTAAATTCCCATTATACGCCTTATCCGGCTACAATAA
>JBJEOZ010000241.1:0-16838 GCA_051880975.1 Ruminococcus sp. | reverse complement strand
TATAATTGTAGTTTTAATTTTACTTATTTCTGCAACAATACTTACAATTTCATTAACAACTAATCAGGATACAGGGGCTCCAAACGTTTTTGGTTACACCCTCAATACTATTCAGTCCCCGTCTATGGAGCCTGTAATGCATAAGGGTGATTTGATTATCGGTAAGATTGTAGATGAAAACACCCCCGAATTTAAAGTAGGGGATATTGTAATCTACACAACTACAAAACAATTGGATGACGGAACAAATCAGTATGTTCTCGTTTGCCACAGAATTGTTAAAACCAAGGTAGAGGGCGAAACAACCTATTACCTCACTAAAGGTGATTACAACGATGTAACCGATGAAGATACTGTCGGTTGGCTTACATCCGATAAGATTGTAGGTGTTTATGAGAACAGTGAATACAAAGGTACTCTTCTAAAGGGCGTTGGTAGCATTTATGATTACCTACTCGACTTCTGGGGATTCTTCTTTGTCATTGTTCTTCCAATGATTTTGTTCTTCATCTATGAGCTTGTCCGTGTAATTATGAACATCGTAGCTTATACCAAAGAAAAAGCCCTTGTCGCCGCAACCGAGGCTGCTCAGTCTGCAGAGCTGACAGAGGCACAAAAGCAAAAAGCTATTGAAGAATATCTGGCAAGTCAGAAAGCAAATGAAAATTCTGACAAGCCGGATACTAACGAAAAAGAAGAATAATTCACTCTGCAACACCTTGTTGCAAAGCTGAAATATTCTAACGCCAAGCCAAAGGAAGTAATGATTATGGTTAGGCAAATGCTTATGAAAAAACAATAAATCTTTCTATCGGGTCAGCAACGACAGAAAGATTTATTGTAAATTCTTAGGCTGTTATTATGAAATGTTGTTACATTTACATTTGATGATTTCTCAAAATAGACGAGAAAACAAAGAAATTTAGGCAAAAACTTTTTTAAGAACAGAAGAGGGAGTAGATCCTTATGGATACAATATTTAAGTTTTTATATGAATTCCTTGGACAATTCTTCGCATCATTGTGGAGCATTTTCGTAGGAATTGGAAAGGGTATTGCGGGTATGTTCAATTTCCCTGCATACGGCAATATCATTGGCGACTACACATCAGAGCTTGGAGGTCTTGAGTGGGTAATTGCAATATTTGCTATGCTCGTTCTTGCGGCTGTCCTCGTATTCATTGTAATATTTGTTATTCTGTCCCTAAAAAAGTTTTTCCGTTACAGAAGGAAAGTTAAGGACACAGGCGATTTGGTTGCCGAGGTTAACCACCTTACAAAAGAGGTTATGCGACTCAACCTTGAAAAGGACAAAATCCTTTCTATGAAGGTTTCTCAAATCGGTCTTAATCCTAACGAAATTTCCGAGCTTACCGGTGAAGAGATGGATGCACTCAACAATGGCGAAGAGGAAGAAACAACACAGCGTTTCTACAAGCTGTGCCATATCGACGAGGTTTGGGCAGACTATCAGCCACCTGTATATGATATGACAATAACACTTGAGCAGTTCTGCGACAGATTCCGCAACTTTGCTTGTTCAAGACTTGGTCTTTACTATGACATCAAGCTTATCCGTTACTTTGTAGCATCCTTCGGTAGTAACCGTCTTATCATCCTACAAGGTATCTCCGGTACAGGTAAAACTTCTCTTGCTCGTGCATTTGGTAAGTTTGTATGCAATGACTCTGTTATCACACCTGTTCAGCCTTCTTGGAGAGATAGAACAGAGCTGTTCGGTTACTTCAACGAATTTACAAAGAGATTTAACGAAACCGAGCTTCTCCGTGCTATGTACGAGGCTACATATAACGAAAATATCTACTTAGTTGTATTGGACGAAATGAACATCGCCCGTGTTGAGTATTACTTCGCTGAAATGCTTTCCATCCTTGAAATGCCTGATAAGGACGAGTGGGTTATCTCCATGGTTCCAAATGTATGGCCTGACGACCCACAGCACTTTGAACAGGGTAACTTCAAGCTACCGCCAAATATGTGGTACCTTGGCACAGCCAACAACGACGACTCCACATTCGCTATTGCCGATAAGGTTTATGACCGTGCAATGCCTATCGATATCGACAGTAAGGGAACTCCGTTTACAGCTCCTGATACTGAACCGGTTGTAATGAATTACCGTTACTTTGAACAGCTCTTTGAAAATGCTAAGAAACAGACTCCTGTTTCCAAGGATTTGCTTGACAAGCTTAATCTCCTTGACGACTATGTTATCGAGCATTTCAGAATTGCTTTTGGTAACCGTATTATGCGTCAAATCCAATCCTTCACACCTTGCTATGTTGCTTGCGGCGGCGAAGAAATTGACGGACTTGACTATGTTCTCGCAAGAAAAATCTTCAGAAAATTTGAATCCCTTAACCTTTCATACATCAGGGATGAAATTGACGGTCTTGTTGCCTATATGGATCACCTTTACGGTGCAGAGAATATGGGCGAAAGTAAAGCATACCTGAGAAGATTGCAAAAAATGGTTTAATAATATTCACCTCCCCTTTTGGGGAGGTGGCGTTATTGCGTTTATCTTTGTATATTTCTTTATAATTAATTTAAAAATGAGGTGTATTCCATGGGCAAAAAACTGAATAAACTTTACCGTGCATATTACGAAATGCACGAAACCCTAAAGGACGATTACACCTTTAACTACTACAAGGACGGTATGTCAAGAGCCGACAACGGCGAGGATGTGCATAGCGGTGAAACCTTCTCCAGATATATTGATATGGACTGGGTTGAAGCCATTGAATATGCTTTGCCATATATTCAAAACGCTGTTGACGAAATGCGCCGTACCATCAAAACTGAAGAAGAAATTGTTAATGTTCAGAAGATAAAAAAGGTTAGTCCAGACACAGTTAAGCATCTTGCATCCCACGCAAACTATATTGCAAAAATCGACGACCACGGCGATGTTGTTCCTGACAAACTCCTCAATGTCAGAAGAGAAGATACCTTTAATATATATGAAAACAGGATGCTCCACACCCTGCTTAACAACATTTCCAGGTTTATTTCCTCCCGTTTCGCAAAGCTAAAGGAAACTCCGGAGGACTCCATCTATGAAACACATATGCACCGTGACATTGACTATCACGGCCAAAAAATTGAATTCAACTTTGACTTCCGTGACGAAAATCACGAGGTTGACAAATTTGATATAGATGACGATATTGAAAATCTTTCCGACTTCGCCCGAGTTGCAAGAATTCGTCAAATTACACAGGGCATTCTCAATTCACAGCTTATGCAGGAGCTTAAGAATTGTGAGGAAGTTCGTTCTCCTCTCACAATGACTAACCTCCTTAAGAAAAACCCAAACTTTAAAGAGGCTGTTCAGCTTTGGACTTTCCTTGAAAAATATCAAAAGCCCGGTTTCGTTGTTGAAAAGAACGAATTTACCGGCGAAATGAACAAGGAAATCAAGGATGAAATCTACGGATTGATGAGCTATAACCGTTTTGTAATGGATATTTCTCAAAATCCGGGCTTAAAACAAGCACTTCACGAAAAGTATCTGGAAGAAGTAGCCGAGGAAACTCGAAGAGCTGCTGACCCCGACGCTGAAATGCGTAAGGCTTTTGAACAGAAAGTCAGAGCAATTCGTGAAGAGGAAATGAACCTTAGAATTAAAGAGGTTCGTGAAAGAGAAGCCGAAATCCACAAGCTGAAAGCAACAGTTGCACAGCTTAATATGACACTCCAGCTCCGTGAGCAGCAAATTGTTGAGCTTACCAATAAGCTTGAAGCCGCTTATGATGAGATTGAAGCCCTCAAGCAGAAAATTATGGCTCTTGAGGATAGGATTAAGGAACTTCAAGAAGAAATTGAAAGACTCCTTGCTATTATTGAGGAGCAGAAGAGAGAAATTGAAGAGCTGAAAGCAGAGGTTGCAAGGCTGACTGACGAGCTTGAGCAGGCAAGAGCCGAAATCAAACGTCTCCTTGAACTTGAGCAACAACTTCGTGCAGAGATTGCCTCCTTAAAGGATGAAATTGCAAGACTCAACGGTATTATCGAAAAGCTAAAAGCAGATATTGCCGAGAGAGATGCAATTATCGCAAACCAAAAGCAGGAGATTGCAAACCTCAATTCAGAGATTGCAGGTCTTAACAATCAGATTGAAACTGAACGCAAAGAACACGCACAAGAGGTTGCAACCATTAATGCCAATCACAAAAATGAGATTGACACAATGGCTCTCAATCATAAAAATGAAATCAAGAGCATCAACGATAAGCACACCGCAGAGGTCAACATAATCAACACCAAGCATGACCAAGAGATTCAGGGCTTACAGAGTGCTCATAAGTCAGAAATTGACAGAATCAATGCTGAAAACACAAGCAAGATTGATTCTATGAATAAGGACTTCCAAAAGAAGATGAGTGCTAAGGATGATGAGCATCAAAAGGCACTTGCAAAACAGCAAAAGTCCTTTGAAAATGACAAAGAGGCTCTCAATAAAGTCAACGAAAAACAGAAAAGACTGTTTGACGCAAAGATTGAAGTTCTCAAGGATGACCAGGAGAAAGAGCTCCGCAAGGTTAACGATAACCACGCAAAAGAGCTTGAAAAGCTCCACCGTGACACTGCCGATTCCCTTGCAAAGGAGAGAAAGCGTCACGACAGCGAAATTGCCAAGGTTACAAAGCTAAAGGATAAAGCGTATTCCGAAGAGGAAAAGAAGTTTAACCAAAAGCTAAAAGAGCTTGAGAAAAGGCTTGAAAGAGAGTATAATCAAAAGGTGAAAGAAATCAAAGAGCGTGAGGCTCAAAAGGTTAAAGCTGAAAAGCAAAAGACCAAGGATTTCATAACCAAAATGAAAAAGAAAATTAAAGAAAATCCAAAGGCTATTGAAGAAATAGAAGACAAGGATTAATGAAAGGAGGATTACAAATGGCAGAAGAAAAGAAGTTCTTAAATGAAGAGATGGAACAGTCTAACCATAAACTTATGGTAAAGTACATTGCTCTTTCTGTGGTAATATTTGTAATCCTAATTTTATGCGTTCTTGCTTGGTTTACTTCAAAGACCGAGGCTAATGCAAGTGGTTTAACAATTAAAGCAACTGCAGATAACGGACTTCAGGTTGCTATTACTGACCATAAGGTTGTCACTGAGGATGGAAATACAGTACATAAAAACGAATGGACTTCCTTTGCATATCAGCAGACTTATCATTCAAGCTTTACCTCTACAAATCGTCTGCCTTTGATTAGCGGTGACGGACTTCAGTTTTTTGAACCGAGTTTTGTAAAAGTAGCAGAAAATTATACTGATAAACTGGATATTGATGTGCTTGACAGTGCCGGACAGGTATCTTGGTTTGATGTAACGAATGTAAGGAATGATATTACTCACGAAAAAGCAAAGTATATTGAGTATAAGTTAAAATTTAGAAACGATAAAAAGTCAAATGTTTTCCTTACTAGTGATAGCAAAGTTACCCCGGACAGCAGTGCTGACTATGATCCCCTCACTTATGATAAAAACCTCAATCAATCAAACTTTTCAAAGAATTTCATTTCTGCTACTGCAAGAATTGCCTTTCTAAATAAAGTTACGGAAGGTAACACAGAAGCACTTAATCTACATAATCTGTGGATTCCGAATGATGATATTGAGTTAACACATACTGACAGAACTGAAAAAGATGTCATAACTTACGAGGAGCAAAGTCCTGAAGGAACAGTTAAGAAGGTTGCAGGCTCAAGTGCAGGTATTCCTTCAGGTGGTACTGCGACGAATTATTATGTCTGGTGGAATGGTGCTGACATATTTTCCGGCGGACAGCGTGACGCCATGGTTACATACTATAATAATATGCCTAACTACAAATCACCACTTATGGATGCAGGGGATTATTACTACTGCAAAATGCACGCCCCTGAAACCGGAACATCAGCTGAAGGCGATAGAGCATTCTTTGTTACAACAGGCGATACTGTTTCTTTAGAGTCAAGAAGTAATGGAATGTATATAGGAAATAAGTTTGACCTCATCGGAACATCGGTTAGCAAACAGTATGTTGATTCAGAGGGTACATATGTTACCGTGCAATTTATGTCCGATGACTATAACATTGCATACCAGAAGAATGCAGATAATGACTACGGCTATATTATGAACTGCGAAAAGGTTTATGTTTCTCCCCACAAGGGTGAGTTAGATTACTATCTTATCATTGATAAAGATGGTACTGTTAAGGATATTGTTCTTGATGATGGTTTAGGTGGAACAGAACCCTCTTACAGCGTTGATATTAATAAAAATGTTTATGTGCCTGAAGATGGAGATGTCCTTCTTATTTCAGCAGATAATGGTTCAAATAATTATGGACTTTCATCTATATTAACCAGTGCAGTGAGTGTTGGTATGAGTCCGTCCGGTGCAGGTCACCCTACATGGACGGTTACCGGTGCAACATCCTCCGGTTCTTTTAAGCTACAGGACGTCACCAGCGGGAAGTACCTTAGTGTGACTGAGGATGGGTTAAGCCTTAGTGATACCGGGACAGAATTATATGCAGTTACCAAATACGAGGAAACTGTTAGCGGTACGGCAACAACCACAAACTTAAAAGGTGTTATGCTTTATACCCTTGATAATAATTGCTTCGTGAATTTTAATGGCTCAAAATTTACAGCATCAAGCGATTTTGATACTACCTATACTTATCATATATATAAGCAAAAGTCGGAGTTACAGGTAGTACCCGGCAGCTGGGGTATTCTTACTAAGAGAACAGCTCCCCAGGCAACAACGGAATCTACATTCTATTATAGAAAAGTTGATCCGGCTGACGAGAACAAAACAGTAAAGAGACAATTAACTAATTATATTTTGTCTGATGATTTGGATGATATACCAACGGAATATACACCAACAGTTAATATGACAACTTATCCTAATTTCATCGTATCTATTGGCGGTGAAAAGGATAGCAACGGATTTTATGTCAGCGATGAAATAACCGTTCGTATTTGGGGCGAAGGCTATGATAGGGAAGCACAAACGCCACTTCAGGGTGGTTGGATGAATGTTGATCTGCATTTCTTTGCAGTAGAAGAATAAGAGGAGGAAATTATGAAAGATATTAAAGAATCAAATTTCATATCTAAAAGCACAAAGAAAAGCCTCCTTTTGGTAGTTAATGTTATTTTAATTGTTGCTTTGCTGGCTATTGCAACATATGCGTGGTTTTTCAGAAATCTTGCGGATAATGTTGACACAGAACAAATTCAGTTTACTGCCGGTCTTTCATTGGAGGTCAGTCTTACCGGTGCCAGTGATGATTATGCAAATGACAAAACAATTGTAAGAGGAACTGATTATTCAGAGTCTGCCCTTGCAATGGAGCTGACCGGAGATGGTATTCCATCACATTTTAAGTATCCTACCTTACAAAAGAATGAGGAGAATGAATCAATCAAAAGACCTGATGTCAATGCCTCTTGGCCTGATAAAAGTTTAGCAGGAAATGTTGATTATATTCATAAGACTCTTTATTTTCGTTCAACTATTCCTGTAGATATTTATTTGACAAATAATTCTTATTTTAAAGCAACTTCAGAGATTGATGGAAAACCATTGGTTTGGACATCTACTCCTACAGAAGAGGAAAAAGAGGACTACAGATTAGTTTCCAGTGCGGATTCTGCCGGAAATTATTATTCAAAGGATTGCGTTGTTGGAGCTGCTCGAGCTGCATTTATTGATACAACCACTAATCCTGATAATCCAACTACAAAGTTGTTGTGGGTTCCAAGACCTGATATTTTCTGTAATATAGCTAATGATTCTGATAAGGTTTATATGACTGCCCCAAAAGAGGCAAAGACAGATGATTACTATAGCATTTTAGACGCATTAACAGCAACTCACAAATATTCTGAATATGTTCCATCACCTGACACTCATTGGTATTACACAAAGAACTCTGAAAGCAGTTATACCAAGCATATACTTAATAGTGAAACTGACCAGGTGGAAAACGGCAAGTACATTGTAGGAACAAGTAAGCTTCCAAAGGTTGACGCAACTTCATCAAAATATGGATATATCGGTTCAACCAAGAAAGTTAATGATGGTGATGAATACTACACAACACAGGTTGATGTCACAATTTGGATTGATGGTTGTGATGCCGAGGCAAGAAAAGAATTTGTCGGGGGCAAATTCAGTTCAAAGTTCCAGTTTGTCGGTATCAGCAATGGTGAATAAATAAAAGAAAAAAGAATTAGGAGGTGCAAAATTGGATAAGAGAAAAAGTATGCTTGAAAAGAAAAGTACAAGTGTAATACTTTCTGTTACTTCACTTGTCTTGATTGTGTGCCTCTTAGTTGTTGCAACCTATTCGTGGGTTGATACAAGCAAGGTAGATACTGTTCAGACGAATGAGATGTCATTGAATCTTGACACAGGTCTTGATGCCCAATGGGAGGATTCTGACAGCAATACAATTGACATTAGCGGTTTTGACTTAAGAGAAGTGTCGTCTGCAAACGGCAGGGACTTCTTTGTTCCTGATGATAGCGTTGATGATGCTGATTCTGATGGTAAGGTAACCACAGACGAATTAAGGTTCAGAAGAGCCAATGCCTCCGATATTTACGATGGAAAATCTGATAGGGGTACTAACAAGAGAATATTGCAATTGAGCTTTTCGTTAAGAACAGAGGTTAACGAAGATACTAAGGTTTACCTTTCCGGCCTTTCATCAATCACAGGAACAGGCTCAGAATTTGTACGGGTATCAATTGATAGCCATGACGGCGGTACTCCTACAATATTCAGTAATTCAGTATTAAAAGGCTATGATAATACAAGCACTTCTGCTGTTTCTTCCCTTGATAACAGTACTGGAGTAGCAAGTGTTTCAAAGCAAACAGTCAATGCACTTAACAGCTTTACCTATTCCACAGGACAATCAATTTTTGTTATTGGAAGCGGAGAAACAAAAAAAATAACGGTTTCTGTATGGCTTGAAGGTGCCAGCGGTGATTTTACTGATGAGATTGTAGATAAAAACGATATAAATGTTTCGTTGACACTTACAACAAAGATGGATTATACCAATAATCTCACTGTTGTTGACAGAACAGTAAATAACTGGATTAAGAACGGCGACAGCGCAAGCGAAACAGCTAATTTGTTTGTAATTAATGCTGAAAACTATTCCTTGGATAAGTCACTTTCTGAGCTTGATTATTACCAACTTAAGTTAGGTTCAGACGGAAAGACTTGGACAACAACAATTCCTCAGAGCTACACGAGGATTTATATTAGAAGATATTCAACAACATCTGCTTCGACAAAATGGGACTACTGGGGTCCGTTGGAAATACCCGGTGCTGCCGAATTAAACAGCACAGGAACTGCAGAAGAGAGAAAAAAGGGTCTTAGCAGACAGTACAATATTCTTGGAGATTTTGCAGAGGGTTCAAAGTCAATTGATGGAACTACATATAATTTCCCAACTGACCTGGATAATTATTCAGCAGGACTTTGGGGCGATTTCAGTGCAGATGACTTTGCAGAAATTAAGATGTTTGACCAGTTCTCTTACAGCTATTCAGACCAGGTGGGTATGTACGCATTTACCAGATCAGGTGTTGCAAATACTGCAAAATATGTTCCATATTTGAATATGAAGCTGTCATATACACAGTATGGTAAGGATTTGAGAGTAAATCTCAGATACAGAATGTATAGTGACGGTTCTTTTGAAAGGCTGTACCATACAAGTGTTTTCAAATCTACAACAGGTATAACAGTGACAGATGCCGGTATCGTACCTTACCAAATTGGTTCAAGTAGTCAGCCAAACGCATTAGTATCCTTTGGCAGCGGTTGGCAGGCTAATGTTACCACATCTAATTACTTTGCTAATACAAATAACAGCTCAACCAGCTATTGGGGTACTGGTTTGTACTACTTAGGTAACGGCAATATTTATGATATTGCTGATAAATACAGAAATGTAAGCTATTCAGCTTATCTATATAATTCAGATACTGGTAACAAGTGGATTAACCTTGCTAAGTGGAATATTTCCTCACAGTATAAAACATATTATGCATATGTTTTGCCGACAGGATACTCAAGGCTTTCCTATTGTCGTATGGCAGGTTCAAGCTCATCAAGTACCGGCTGGACAAATAATTGGGCAACAAGGCTGAATAATACAGCTGGTGCAGAAATTTCAACTATTTCAAAGGTATCTATTGTTGATTCCTTTGATAAGAGAAGAGTGTACTTTACATATCCGAATATAAGACAGTCCTGGGACGGCACAATGTATGCCTACGCCTTTCTTGGAACTTCTAAGAGTGCTAACTGGCCTGGAACAGCAGTTTCTGATGCCGGTCAGAAAGATTTAATCGGACAGTCAATTTTCTACTATGATGTACCGGGTCAGTTTGAATATATCATATTTAATGTAAATAGTGATACCAAAAAAACACCCGATATTGATTTGGTAAGTAATGACCAGTATGACCAGTTCTATTATGATGATAGCGGCAATGTACAAGGAAATAATCTTAAGGATAATAAGATTAATTCACCTACCGGTTCAAGTAGCTATAAGCCACATATAAATATAATTTCAAGTGAAGATTCCGTTCTTCCGTAAATTAAAATTATTCTAAAAGGAGGTGCTATAATGGACAGGAGAGAGAAAAAACCGCTTTCCCCAAAGGGGAGAAAATTTAATATTATCCTCACCGTTGTAGCACTTATCCTTGTAGTAGCCGTTGGCGGTGTGACAACCTATAGCTGGATTGAACAAAGTACAGATATGAATGTCAACCTTGATGAAGGAAATATCAAAAGAAATCCTGAGAATTATGATAAGTATCTTCATAATTTAAGCGTGGGTGAAGATATTGGCAGTAAGTATATTTCATTAAACGAGTATGCTGATTTTGTAGATGGAATTAAGCTGTCCCAGGTTTCTTCGGCTGATGGTGAAAATTTCTATTACAAAAAAGGCGCAGATTCCTATATTAAGCTTGACAAAAATTACAGGGATGTAAGCTATATCGCATTTGATATTAATATTACATCAACCTGCAACAAGGATACATATTTTTTCTTTGATGAGAATTTTATCCAGTCTGTTTATGGCGATAATAGTGTGTCAGAATCTTTGCGAATGGCAATTAAGAGAACAATAGACAGTTCTACAGAAACAACAATTTTCTCAAATTCAGGTGCTGTGTATTCCCCTGCGAATAGCACAACAGGTACTACAACAGTAGACCCAAAGGCTTTTTCTGAATGTGTAAGTGAAACAAGTCCGATTTTTACGTTGGGCGGAAATAAAACTGCTAAAGTTGAGATAACAATCTGGCTTGAAGGCGAAGATACTTCCGATGATACACTTATTGCATCAAATACCGGTCTTAATGTGAATTTTCAGATAAATACAAACTGGTATGATACATCCAATAAGTATATCTACATTTATGACGGAACTGTAGAGCAATTTATGGCTGATTGCAGTACAGGAACATACAAGGCATATAATAGTCAGGACAGAGAAGTAGGTTCAGGTAATCTGGTTAATCTGTATTCAGAAAATAACCAGGTTAAGAAAACAGCTATAATAAGCGATATAACAAATGTTACTCGTGTAGAATTTGAATTCTCAAAGCCGGGTACACAGGAAACCCATACATATTCATGGTATGCAGATGGCAGAACCAGTGAAACTGAGGTTTACTATACTATTATAGATTACACAAAGGATGCAGAATAAGAGGTTATTATGAAAAAGTCATTTGCTGAAAATTGCATAAGATATATCAGTACAGCTACTGCTTTAATTTTGGCATTAGCTATGCTGTGCTGTGCCAATTTTTCGGCAGGTGCAAAGAGTTTTGGCAGTAATTTAACCATAACTAATGCGTCCTTACTCCTTGAAGATATTGACACAAATACAAACACCACCCCTGCAAAGACAAAAGATTTAATAGCAAGCGGTGCGAGTGTGGATATAGTTGAAATTGGTGCAACGGGTACTTTATATTTGAAACCAGCCACAAGTTGGACGGCAGATTTTGGTGCATATTATTGGTCTGACTCTAATCCAAGCATGGTTGACTGGAATAATATGACAGCTATGTCAGATCCAGATGGCGACGGTATTTATGAGATATCTTATAATACTGATGCAACTTATGTTATTTTTAGATATAATTATTGGTCAGCACAAACTGATACAATCAATTTACCAAGTGGTAGTAATTACTATGATGCAACTACTAGTTCTTGGTCAACATATTCAGGTAGCGACCCATCTGACCCTGTAGTTACAGACGCAGACTTGTTGTCTGTACTTAAAGGCGAAAAGGTAATGGTTTACGGCGGTGAACACTCAACCGATTGGACTTGGGGTTATTATTACTTTATGAATAGTAATGACACGTCAAATTATGCTGCTCGAATTTCCAAGTCAAAAGCAACTGATAAAGCAATTGGTTCTCAAACTTTTAAATTAGGGGTTGCGACATTACCTACGGGTAATTATTATCAAGGTCACTGGGCTTCCGGTCTAAAAGGAGAAGTCAAAGCCGGCGGCACTTATATTGTTTATGGTTCGTTATCAGCAACAGGGCTTACACAACTGTACCAAAGTGGTAGTAACTATCTATATTCCTATGATGCAGGCTCAACCAAGACAGCAACCACCACTATTGATGCCACAGTTAATGTTGGAGAACAGCTTTCAGTAAGTACTTCGACATCAGCCGGTGTTTCCAGTCTGGGTAAAACCAATTCATTCAAATATTATCTTTATGATGGAACTAATTACACAGAAGTTTCACTTACTGACGGTAAGGCTGACACATCAGCACTTTCTGTAGGAACGGGATATAAGCTTTTGACCGTTCTTTATGACACTAATATCTATGTTCTTGCAGATACAGATACTTTTAATGTTGTAAATCCTACACCTGACCTTGCCAATAGCGTAACTCTTACATCAGTACCGGAAACTGTTGAAAAGAATACTTCCTTGACATTGACAGCAGAACTTCAGAATAAACATAGCTCTGCGGAAAGTGTTACATACACCTTCACAGAAACTTCCGGCAACGGCGGTTCATTTGACGGCGGTACATCAGTGGTAACAACAAGCGATTCTTCTGCATCAGTTGTATTTACACCAACCGCAGCAGGTACCTACACCTTTAAGGTTGTTGCATCCTGCGATGGATATAAATCGGTGGAAACAACTGTTGATGTTGTAGTATCTGATGTAGTCAGCTATTACATTACAGGTAGATTTAATGAACACGTATGGGGTTATAAATATACAGATATGCCTCTTACTAAGGTCAGTGACGGACTTTATAAGTATGAAACAGGTAAGACAGTAGCTGAGCTTTCAGAAACGATTACTGAAACATATGGTGATAAGGAGCAGTTCTTCTACATCCATACCGGTAATGGTAATAATGGCGTTTGGTATGGCGGTACCGGTAGCAACGGTTACAATTTCGAAAATAATACAAAGGATAATAAGTTTACCCTTACTTACAGAGTAAATGACACAGATACAAAAGAATCTCGACTTTTAAAATTTGCAGATACTACTGCCACAACCAAAAAGGATGTAGTAATCTGGCTTGATACAACCGATTCTTCTAATTTACAGCTGTGGTATGAATATACAACACCAACAAAGTATAGTATCACATACACTAATGACGGTAAAGGTACTGTTTCCGGTCCTACAGAGGCATTGGCTAACGATACTGTTTCAGGCTTTACTGTTACTCCTAATACAGGCTATGAGCTTGACACCTTAACATTTAACGGCACAGCATTTACAGATAGCTTTACTATGCCGGGAGAAGCTGTTACAGTAAAGGCAACTTTTAAGCCAAAAGAATATACTATTACATATAATATTGATGGTAATCCTGTAACAACTTTATCTCCAACTACTTACACAATCGAATCAGAGGAGATAACTCTTCCGACTCCGGCATCCAAGGATGGATATGAATTCAGCGGTTGGCACATTGGAAGTACAACAGGTTCATTAGCAACTACAATTCCAAGCGGTTCAACAGGAGATAAGTCTTTCTATGGTACTTATGATCCCATTGAATATACTGTTACATTTGATCCTGATGGAGGAAGTGTAACTCCAACATCAAAAACGGTTGCTTACAAGAGTAATTTTGGCACTCTTCCAACCCCTACAAAACCCAATTACTCATTTATTGGCTGGTATCTGGGTGATGTAAATATCACCTCATCAAGTGTATATAATACAGTCGGCAACGTGACATTAAAGGCTAAGTATGCGGCAAATCCTACTATTTCTGTTACAATTAAGTATAACGGAGTAGAGGCTTCCAGCAAGGCAACTGTTACAGGCGACGGTCAGATTGAATATAACGGAAGTTCAACATTAGTAGTTACACCGGCAGATGGTTATTATATCTATAACATTGAACCACAGGAAAGCTACCCCTACAATGTTGAAAAAGGTGCATGGACTCACGAGTTCACCAACTTAACAGAAGATGTCAGCATTGTAATTACAGTTAAGGATAACCCGAAGGTGACTGTTCAGGTTTATTACAACGACGAAATTACAACAGACAAAGCAACTGTTAAAATCGGTGGGGTTGAACAAAGTACCAGTCTGATTGAATATAATGACACAGCGTCATTATCTGTTACCCCTGTTTCAGGATATTACATCAGTAATGTGGATTTGACAGGTTATACGTATTCTGTGAAAGCAGGTGCATGGACACATAATATTACATCGGTTGTTGAAGACAAAACAGTAAAGGTATATATTTCTGACAATCCTAAGGTAGTAATCAAATGTGTTGACGCCAAAAGCGGGGATGAGATAACTGATGGCTCTGTGTCTGCTAAAGTAAATTCTGAAACAATTACAGGGTCAGGTATTGCCGTAGAATACGGTTCAGATGTTGAACTTACTGCAAGCGTTATTACTGAAAATTCTTATCAGTTTAATGGCTTCTACAAGTCAGATGGTACATCATTAAGCAAATTAGCAACTTATACATATACTCCTGTAACTACTGATACCGAAATAATTGCAAAGTTTGATAAACTGCATAAAATAACAATTAACTGGGAAAACCTTGATGGACTCAAGTTTGAAACCACAACAGAAAGTATCACAGTTGCTGTAATCTCAAATACATATGAAAAGTATATGATAGAAGGTTCTCAATTTACGCTTACCACCACTATTGAGGAAAGCAGCGAATATAAGTTGAATGCAGGTTGTTTCAGTGCTTTTGGTCTTGTAGGCTCTTATAGTACTGCTGACAGCAGTAATGTGACCACAAAGCATTACAGTTGTACAGTAGGCAGTGGAGATGGAACAATAACAATCAGACCAAAACCTGCAACCTATTCCGGCTCAGGCTACTGGGGTGACAAGGTTTTGAAAATTGATGTAACCAATGTATGGGGCGATAAAACTCCGTATTTTACAGTAGTATTCAGCAAAAGCGGTTCATCCGATTTTGAAGCAAGAATGGTTCGCCCTGACTCAACAACAAAGATTTTTGAGTGTCCTATACCAACAGGATATACATCATTTGTGCTTAAAAGAAGGAATCCTAGTGATGACGGAATTTGGAACAGTTCCGACTCAAAAACAATTGGAGAAACAACAGAATATACTACAAGTGGTTTTACGGACTCTAAAATTAAATTTAATTAGTTTATAGATGAAAGTAGGTGATGCAATATGAATAAAAAGTCAATAATTTACAGATGTCTTGTTGCATCACTGTGCATTGTTTCACTGGTTGTAATGACATATTCTTGGTTTGACAGATCAGGTAGTGCCGAGGCAAACAGTATGGGTTTTAACAGGACTATGAGTCTGAATGAAAAAATAAATTATATTGATGCTAAGACATATTATTCTTCAGATGAAGGACTGACCTATACTGAACTGAGCAGAGATAATTATTCGGGTACATTAGGCACAATAACCACTACCCTTCAGCCTGGTAAGAAAATTCATTTTAAAACCATTGTGTATAATATAGCTAGTGAAAGTAATCCGTCACCAAAGGATGCAAAGGTTACTGTTAAACTTGAAAATAGTACATTTCCTGATAACATTCGCATTGGAACTGTATCACCTTTAAATTCAGAGACTGATGTTTCGGCAGGAACACAAACTGTCACAGTAGTTGAGAATGTATCTGTCCCAGCTGTTAGTGATGTTAATAATGGTACTACTATTGAATGGTATATTTCCTTATCATCTCTGGCGACAGCGTTATCTGATATAGAACTTGGCAATTTGATTGTATATCAGGTATAAGAGAATATGAAGATTGTAAGAAAAATACTAAGTATCCTTAGTTTTGTGTTTTTGGGCATAATGGTACTTACGGTAATATTCTTCTTTGTGCAGAGAGTTACCGGAGGAACCACAACAATTTTTGGATATTCGGTATACCGTGTTAGTTCCCCAAGTATGGAACCTGAGCTGTCTGTGGGCGATGTTATATTGACGGAAAAGGTGGATGCAAAATCACTTCAAATTGGTGATATCATCACATATAACGGTATGGAAGGTAGCTATGCCGGAAAGGTTATCACCCATAGGGTAGAAGACATTGAAGAAGTCGATGGACAATTTTTGTTTACTACTAAGGGTGACGCAAACCCTGAGATTGACCCTATAGTTTATGAGGGACAGATTTTAGGAAAAATGGCATTTAAAGTACCGATTATCGGTGTGCTATATAGCTTTTTTATCACGCCATACGGACTTGTTGCGGTATT
>JBJEOZ010000240.1:0-3521 GCA_051880975.1 Ruminococcus sp. | reverse complement strand
GATACTAATTAAATGTGGGTTACTATGCCCTTTTGTGTGCTACAACCGTTGTAGGTCAGGCAACGAGGCATTCAAATTCAGCATAATTTCCTGCAAATCCTAATACAAGAAAATTGTAATGGAGGTAATATTTATGAAAATAAAAATCAAGCAAACCTTCCGCAGTATGTGGGCAACAATACTTGCAGTCCTTATGCTCTTGTCCACATTCTCAGCTGTGGCGGTTACGCTTAACAAAGAGGACACCGGTGCGAATGTAGATATTGAATCCAGTGGATATAACATTTCTAATGGTACTTTCTATTTTATTAAACCATCTGGTTGGGGAAATGCAAGGTTGGCTATTGGTGGTAATCCTAGCAGTAATAAATGGAGACAGATGTATGCACCATCATATAATATTGATAATAAATTATATGCTTTTACAGGAATTACATGGAATAATTATGAATCATTTTTCTTCATAGATGTAAGTTGGTCTTGTAGTTCAGAGAGCGGTGATTACACATCTTGGCATGGTGAAAGTAGTAATGTAACCAACTATATCACTGGAGATACATCAAATTACTTATATAAAGTGACAACAGGCAATTCGGGCGCAATTTCTGCATATAGTAATCCTAATGTTAATGTATCTGCAAAGGTATATGTAAAAAATGGTGATACCTTTACAGAGAATAGTTCTGTTGCAACAGCTTCTGTAAGCGGTAAAAAAGCTGATAATAATTCATCTTCATCGCAGGTTGGTAGATATACAAAAGCTACATTCACTACTTCACAAACTGATTCTTCGTATGAATTTGTTGGTTGGTATGATTCAACTAACTCTTCATTAGTTAGTAATGAATTAACATATGTTAATTCAGAAGTTTCTAGTGATACTGAACTTCACGCTGTTTATGAATTAAATCAAACACCGGCAGTTTCCTCAATAACTGCAAGTGCAATGCCGGACAATTGCTATGTAGGTCAGGAAATCACACTTGGCTACACAGCAGAGGGAGCAGTAAATGGCACCACATATTCTTATGACTATTCAACAGATAACTCAAATTGGACTACTATTCCAGATAATGCAAACACTTTCACACCTGATTCAGCCGGCACATATTACTTCAGAGTAAAAGCATCAGCAGACGGTTATGATGATGTTACATCTTCCAATGAAACAAAGGTAACAGTCTCATTAAAAGATGTAGCAACAAATCTTACTGTTACAACTGATAAGGAAAGTTGCGAAACACATGACACAATCACCCTTGGTCATACACAAGATTCCGTTGAAGCCGATGCTACTTTTGTATATGCATACACAAAGTCTGCAAGTCCAACTGATTCAGATTGGACTACTATTCCGGATAATGCAAACACATTCACCCCAACATCAGCCGGCACATATTACTTTAGAGTAACTGCGTCTAAGGATGGTTTTGCTACTGTAACATCAGAAAAGCGTTCAGTTGAAGTAACATTAAAGGATGTTGTTTCTAACTTGACGGTATCAGCTGATAAAACTAAAGCTCATACAAATGAAGCAATCACACTTTCATATGATACAACAGATGCTAACCCGCCTTCAGGTATGACGGTTCAGTATCAGTACAAGAAAGGTGCTGACGGAACTTGGGAAAATACCGATAGCACATTCACTCCAACAGAAGTTGGAAAATACTATTATAGGGTTACTTTATCAAAAGATACATACAATAGTGTAACTTCAACAAATGAAGTTTCAACAGATGTAACAGATGTTGTTGATGTTGCAACTGTAACACTCACACCTTCTAATGCAAATCCTGTTAATGGTGACACAGTAACATATACTGCTACAATATCTGATTTAGCAGGTAGTGCAACCTATACAATGACTGTGGACGGAACAACAGTTAAGAGTGGTACAGCAGAAAACGGCACTGTAACATACGACTATAAGTTTACTGATACAAGTAAACATACCGTAGTTATCACAGTAACTCCTGACGATGCATATAATTATAGGGAAGTTTCAAGTACAGTAGAAAAGACAGCTACAAGCCCGAAAACATTCAAAATTAATGGTCGTTTCAGAATTAAAGATGAATCTGGAAACGAAAGTAAAATCGGATGGAAAGATTACAATGCAACTGACTCTGATTTCTCATTCACTTATGCAGGTGACGGAAAGTACAAGTTTGAAACAGGTTGTACTGTTAAAGAATTAAGTGAAAAGATAAATCAAGGTGGTAATGATTATCAGTATTTCTTCATCAGAGATATATCTGGTAATACAACATATTATGTAGATCATACTGCTCAAAACTATTTGAATGAAACAGCTAAGATGGCAATGGGAACATCTACAAGTAATAGTAACAGTTCACGTTTTAACGGTACAGACGAATCAGGCAAGGTTACACTTTGGATTGATACAAGTACTTCCGGCAGTGTTTACTTCTGGTACACAATTCCCGAAGCAGTAAAATATCCTATTGAAAAGATTGGTACTAATACTGATAAATTTGATACTAAGGTTAATTCTGTTTCTGTAACAGAGGCTTCTGCCGGCGCTAATGTTACTATTGAAATAAATCCTGAAGCTGGATATGAAGTAGCCACTGTTCAAGTAGTTCAAATCGGCGATGGTGAAGTTGAAGGCGATACAGTTTTGGTTTCCGGCGATGGTAACAGTCGCACATTCACAATGCCTGAAAGTAAAGTAACTGTAAATGTAACATTCAAACTAAAAGATTACACAATGACAGGCAATGCTGACCCAAGTACATTTAATAGTTATGTAAAATGTTATGATACAACTGATACTGAAATTTCAACTGCAACCAAGGGTCAGACAGTAAAATTCGTTGCCACTGCTGTATCCGGTTATAGTGTATCAAGCTGGACTGTAACAGGTGTTGCAGATGGTAAATATACAGTTAACGGCAATACAGTAACTGTAGAAGTTGGAACAGAAGATGTAACAGCAACTGCAAACTATGTAGGTGATTACTTTAATATTGTAAAGAATAGTCCATCAAAGGGTTCTTATACTGTTACAGGTACTGGTGTAGTAGACAACACAGCACAGTGCGGTTCAACCGTAACAATCACCCCATCACCTGAAGCAGGCTATGAGCTTGACTCTATTACAGTAAAAAGGAGTGATGGTCAAACTGTTACTGTAACAGATAATTCCTTCACAATGCCTGCCTATCATGTTACAATTACTGTAAAGTTTAGGACTGCCCCTGTAGATAAGGGAACTTTACAAGCAAATTACAGAGTATTGTATTCAACAACTCAGGCTCCAAGTACAATGAAAAATGTTTTATCTAATTCTGAAGTTTACTTAAAGGATGGTGTTTATACCGCCTATATTAGCGGAACTGATTTAGATAAACTTAAAGCAATTAACGGACAATTCTTTGTATGTATTTCTTCTGATTCTACTTATCAAAATATGTTGTGTAAGGGAGATACTAATCCAACTAACCCTACAACAGAAACATCTGATTATGTAAATAGTGTTTATAGACAAGATTATG
>JBJEOZ010000239.1:0-64103 GCA_051880975.1 Ruminococcus sp. | reverse complement strand
CAAAGGATGGACAGGACAACGGCAAGGATATGTACTACTATGACCTTCCTGTTGAATACACAAAAGTAGTATTTACATCAAACAGCAAAGCATCACAGACAGTAGATATCACACTTGACGACACAAACAACGCTTACTATCCAACAGAGGAAAAGGACAGTAAGGGTCACGAGCTTGTACAGGCATTTGTATATGGCGGTGTAACAACATCTACAAGTGTTGAGGAAACAACAACTGAATATACTTTTCCTGAAAGCCTTACATAATCAGTAAGTTAGCTTGAATTGATACTTTGATAGGTCCTGCTTTTGCAGGGCCTATTTTCTATATTTCTGTTCCTTTTGCTTTGACTTATAAAATCTTTCGTGTATAATTATATAATAGAAGGTGGAAAATATGATTTTACACGATATTTCAAATGGGATTTTTTCAAGTCAGGTCTATCCCGGTGACCCTGAACCCTCAGCAAGGGTGATAAAAAGTATTCCGAATGGTGACGATTACAATTTAAGCGAAATCACGCTTTGCCCCCATACGGGAACTCACATTGACGCCCCGCTACACTTTATTGACAACGGAACTCCCGTTAACAAGCTAAGACTTAGGAATTTTTATGGAAAATGCACTGTTGTTTCCGTTGAGGGTGACCTAACAGGGCAGGATATGGACGAAATTTTGCCATACTGCCACAAGAGAGTTTTGTTCAAGGGCAACGGAAAGGCTTTCCTGACAACAACAGCTGTTGAAATACTTGTTGACCACAATGTAAAATTGGTGGGTACAGACGCAAATACCATCGGCTCGGATTTTGACAACAACAAAACCCATAAGCTATTACTGGAAAATGGGATTCCAATATTAGAATGTTTAAATCTCAGTAAAATAGAGGACGGAGATTATGAGATATGTGCCTTTCCATTAAAAATTGAGGCTGTTGAGGCATCGCCTTGCAGAGCGGTGCTTTTGGAACAAGAAAAGGGGATATAGATGTACAAGATTGTTATATTTGACTTAGACGGAACACTGGCAAACACCATTGACGATTTGGCTGACGCAACAAATTTTGGCTTAGAAAAGGCAGGCTTGCCCACACATCCTGTTGAAAAGTACAAGCAAATGGTTGGCAGTGGAATTGTCAACCTTGTTAAAAGGGCAATGAAACCGGTTGAGGACGAAAAAGCCTTTGAAATTGTAAAAAACGGCTTTGACGAGTACTACAAGGAACATTCTACTGATAAAACCTCTGCCTACCGGGGAACAGAGGAGTTGCTACTTGAATTATCAAAAAGGGGTATTGCCACAGCTGTTTTATCAAATAAGCCTGATGAATTTGTGGCAAAAATTTTGAAAAAGATTTTCCCTAACCACAATTTTACCTATGCTTGGGGCAAAAAGCCTGAGTATAAAATCAAGCCAAGTCCGGACGCACTTAACGCAATCCTCAGCCTTTCAGGTGTTAGTAGAGATGAGTGTATTTATGTTGGTGACAGTGATGTTGATTGCTTTACCGCCCAAAATGCCGGGGTGAAATGCTGTGGTGTAAGCTGGGGCTTTAGGGGCAGAGAAGAACTCGAAAATGCCGGTGCCGACAAGGTGATTGACACTCCGTTACAGTTGCTTGAGAAGTTTGGACTATGAAAAGGAATTATCAAAGGGAGCTTGACTCCCTAATTTCATATAACGAGGAGCAAAGTATTGTTCCTACATTACTGCTACACGCCTGTTGTGCCCCTTGCAGTGGCTATGTAATTGAATATTTAAGCAACTATTTCCGACTAACAATGCTGTTTTTTAACCCTAACATAGGGGAAAGGGAGGAATATTCCTACCGTCGTGACGAGCTGAAAAGGCTTATCAGCGAGATGAAAACAAAATATCCTGTTTCGTTTATTGACGGAGAATACAACCCACAGGAATTTTATAATGTGGCAAAGGGTTTTGAAAATGAACCGGAAAGGGGAAAAAGATGTTCAAAATGCTTTTCTCTCCGTCTAAATTACACAGCATCGGTTGCAGAGAAAGAGGGTTTTGACTACTTTGCAACCACACTCACCCTAAGTCCATTAAAGAATGCAGAGATTATCAACAGTATTGGGGAAAAAATAGAGTGTAAATCAAAATATTTACCCTCGGATTTTAAGAAAAAAGAAGGCTACAAGCGGAGTATTGTGCTTTCCAAAGAGCATAATCTGTACAGACAGAACTATTGCGGATGTGTTTTTTCAAAGAGAAACAGGGAATATTAACAGGCATTTCCATAAATTAAGGAGGAGTTTTGATGGCTGAAACTTTAAAAACAATTCTTTCCCGCAGAAGTGTGAGGAAATTCAAATCGGATATGGTTCCAAAGGATATTATCGAAAAAATTGTACAGGCAGGTACCTATGCTCCAACAGGCAGAGGTAAGCAATCTCCAATAATTATTGCTGTAACAAACAAGGAGCTCCGTGACAGTCTTTCCAAAATGAATGCAAGGATAATGGGCAAGGGTGAGGATTTTGACCCATTCTATAATGCTCCCGTTTGCCTGATTGTTTTGGCTAACAAGGAAATGCCAACTTACCTGTATGACGGTACTCTTGTAATGGCTAACCTTATGTTGGCGGCAGAAGATTTGGGTGTCGGAAGCTGTTGGATTCACCGAGCAAAGGAAGAATTTATGACTGATGAGGGCAGAGAAATCCTTAAATCTCTTGGTATTGAGGGTGATTACGAGGGGATAGGTCATTGTGTTTTGGGTTATCCTGACGGTGAGGTTTCTCCTCCTGCTCCACGAAAAGATGACTATGTATATTTTGCAGAATAGCGTAAAATAGCAGTATAGCAAAAATTATCTCATAGTTTTGTGTGTAAATAGTTTTGCTGTAAAATATTAAGTAAGGGATAATGTCTAAAATGTTTTATTTTTGAATAAATTTGTTAAAAATAATACCTATACTTGGCAAATAATTATCAAATTTTTTAGTTGTCTGCATATATTATTTTTGATATAATATGTTGTAGTCATAGTTGTATGAGGAGGATTGTATGAAAATAATAGATTTTCACTCACATATCCTTCCAAACATTGATGACGGCAGTGATAGTGTAGAAACTTCCCTTCTTATGATAGATGCAATGCTTAACCAAGGGATAGATACCGTAGTTGCCACACCTCACTTTTATGCACATAAGGACAGGATAGAAACATTTCTTCAAAAAAGGCAAAATGCCTTTGAAGCTTTGAAAAAATCTTTACCTAATGAAAGCCTAAACATTGTTGTAGGTGCTGAGGTTGCATATTTCAGTGGTATTTCAAAAGCTCAAGAGATAACTGACCTAACCATAGATAAAACAGAAGTTTTGCTTTTGGAAATGCCTTTTCAAGTGTGGAATGAAGAAATTCTTGCCGAAGTAAGGCACTTGATTTATTCAAGAAAACTAACGGTAATGATTGCCCATTTGGACAGATACCTTGAAATCAAGGGGAACAAACCTTTCATAAAAAAACTTCTTTCTCTGCCTGTTGTAATTCAGCTAAATGCAGGAGAGTTCCTTGACCGCAAAGGTAAAAGGAAACTGCTTAAGATTATAAAACAGCAGGATAAAGTTGTTTTAGGAAGTGACTGTCACAATATGAACACCAGACCGCCTATTTTGGCAAAAGCGAGAGCAGTTTTAGGTAATGAATGTGACAAAACCGTTCTCCAAAAAATTGACGAAACTGGCGAAAACATATTAGGAGGAAATAAAAATGTCTAAAAAACTTACATACATAATAAGTGCAGGACTTTTTGCTGTGCTTTGTGCATTATTATTCCTTGAAAAATTTTATCCTGAAATGGGTTCCGGTTTGTTAGGATGATTTTTGTATGAGTATTAAGAAGTATGACGAATCCCGCAAAAAGGATTTTCACAAGAAGCTTGCTGTCTGCGGTGTTATATTCTTGATAGGAATTGCCCTGGGAGTTGGAATGTTCTGTTTTCTAAGTCCTGATGAAGAAAAGGAAACAATCTCTACCATGGACACAATAGACAAGCGTGATATTGTAGAAATCGGCGGTGTTAAGTGTGTGCCTAAGGAGGATGTTGAAACATATCTTTTCTTGGGTGTTGACCAAAGAGGCGAGCTTACTAAGGTAAAAAAGTTTGACGGCACCGGTCAGTGTGATGTTATTCAGTTACTTGTCCTTGACAATACAAACAAAACATACTCAAAACTGGTTATAAACAGGGATACAATGGTGGATATGACCACCTATAACGAAAAGGGACAATCCCTTGGTGAAGTGAATGCACAAATTGCCCTTGCCCATACAAACGGTGATGTTGCTAATTTTGGTAACAAGATAACCATTGAAACGGTATCAAAACTGCTTTACAATCAGCCTATTGACGGATATGTTTCTCTGAATATGGATTCAATTCCTGTAATAAACAACCTTGCAGGCGGAGTAACTGTCACTATTGAGGATGATTTTTCAAAATCTGATAAAAGCCTTAAAAAAGGGGAAACCGTAAAGCTTTCCGATGAGCAGGCATACCACTATGTACACGACAGACAAAATGTTGCCGACGGTACAAATGTAAACCGTATGAAAAGGCAAACAATGTATTTGTCCAATTTAAAAGATATATTATTGGGCAAATTTAAGGAAAATGGCAGCTTTATAAATCAAGCATATGATTCCCTTGAAAAATATATGAGTACAGATTTAACTCCTCGTATGATGAGCAGAATTGCACTTAACCTTACAAAATATGAAGAGGTTAATGCTCCTGTTCTCACAGGTAAAAACAGTATGGGAGAATTTGGGTTTATTGAATTTAGGCTTGACCAAAGTAGCCTTGATAAGGCTGTGAGAGAGCTTTTTTATGATGAGGTAAAGTGACTGTGAAGTGTCAGTCTTTTAAATTAAGGAAACACTGAATAAATCACAATTAAAATTTATTTACACATCTTGTTTGCATATTTTCCGCCAGTTTGCCCAAAAAATCCTCACAATGCGTCAGCATTCCTGCGGTTTTTTGAACAAACTGACGAAAAATCTGACTGCACAATATGTGCAAATGATTTAATCAGTGTTTCCTTAGATTGTAGATAAGGTAAAAAGGTAAATAAGTTAGTTCCAAACGCATATGCGTTTGAAAAGGAGATAGGTATGAGTTTGAAAAAAAATGATTATACTGCTGAAACCGGGTTGACAAACGCAGAAAAGGTAAACAGTTCTTTTTCTGAGCCTTTGTTACAGGAGCAGGACAACAGCGAATCGACAATAGATTTGGTGGATTTGTTTTATGCTTTATTCCGCAAGCTACACTATATTGTGCTTAGTGTGCTGATAGGAGCTGTGATATTTAACGCATTTTCCTACTTTTTCATTAAGCCCACATATCAGTCAACAGCAAAGATGTATATTGTTTCTGCATCCAAGGATTCTGTGGTAGATTTTTCTGACATTAATGTTGGTACTTCCCTTACATCCGATTATGAACAACTTATTTTAAGTTACCCTGTACTTAGCAAGGTGCTTGTGAACCTTGATTTGGATTGGAGCATAGCAGAGCTTAAGTCTTGTATTACTATTGACAATCCTGATGATACGAGAATTTTGAACATTTCAGCAATAACCACAGATCCAAGGGACTCTATGAGAATTGCTAACGAGGTTATGGATATTTCCATAAAATACTTACCTGACACAATGAGCACAAATGCTCCGAATGTGGCTGAAAGGGCAAGATACCATAAGGTTAAGGTTGCTCCAAGCTATGGAAAATATACTTTTCTTGGTGCCCTTTTAGGACTTTTACTTAGCGGTACTGTAATCCTTGCAAGGCATCTAATGGACGATACAATTCATACTGCTGATGATATGGAAAGATATTTTGGAATTGAACCTTTGACTGTTGTTCCTGAAAATCAGCAATTATTTGACGGAGTTGAGCCTGAGAAAAAAACTGTTCTTAAAAGGTGGAGGGCGTAATTTATGAAGAAAATTCAGCTAAATATTCCTACGCTACCTTATGAGGTAGAGGAAGCAATGAACCGACTCCGTGTTAATGTAAAATTTTGCGGTAAGAATACAAAGAAAATTTTGATTACAAGCAGTGTCCCAAATGAGGGAAAGAGTGTTATAGCTGTTCAGCTTTGGAAGATGATGGCAGAGGCCGGATTTAAGACAGTTTTGCTGGATGTGGATTTGAGAAAATCTGTTTTGAAGGACAGGCATAGCTTTAATGATGATAAGGATATTAAGGGCCTTAGCTACTACCTTTCAGGGCTTTCGGAATACGAGGATGTTGTTTACGAAACGAATGTGGAAAACGGATATATTATTCCAAGTATAAATACTTTGGAAAATCCATTATCTCTGTTTGAGGATTCCCGCTTTTCTGAGCTTCTTGATAAGCTTTCAAAGGACTATCGTTATGTTTTAATCGACTCACCGCCTCTGTGTTCAGTTTCAGACGGCTCCCTTATTGCTTCTATGTGTGACGGTGCGTTACTTGTTGTCCGTGGTGGACGTACATCAAAGGATTTGGTAAGGCAGTCAATGAAACAGCTGGATTATGTTGGATGTAAGCTGTTAGGTACAGTTTTGAACCGTGCAGAAACAACCACAAAAGCATACACTAAATATTATGGCAAATACTACGGTTCATCAAATAATGATAAAAATACAAATAATGGGTAATTACACAGTGCTAAATTTTTAGCGTCTGTGATAATTATAGATACGGATTTTGCTTTTCCGTGGCAGCATTTCTGTACTTAAAATTTTAGAGGAGGAATTATAAATGAGAATGAAAAGAATTTTTGCAGTAATGTTAGCGGCAATTATGATGATGACTTGTGTTTCTGTTGCTTCTGCAGCAAGCAGTCCATCAAAGCCTAGCGCAAACTTTAAGACAGCTTCTGTAACTATGCCAAGCTTTGTTTACAATGCTAAGACACAGAAGGTTAACGGCAAAGTTACTGTTAAGGTAAAGACAAGCTATGGCTATGTTACTCTTAAAGAAGGCGTTCACTACAAGCTTGTTTACAAACCAGGCAAATATGTTCGTTCTTACAAGGTTTCTATCGTAGGAATTGGTGCTTATGCAGGTACATCTGTAGATAAGACATACAAGATTACAAAGGCTGGCAACAAGGTTACTGTAAAGAACTATAAGACAAGCTATAAGGCTTCTTCTCTTAAGAAAAAGGCTACAACCTTTACACTTAAGATTAAAGGCGTTGGCGTAAGAACTTGTAAGGCTTCTGTACCTTCAAAGCTTAAGAAGTACATCAGCGTAGGTAAAAAGGGTAAGGTTACTCTTAAGAAGGGCGCAAAGAAGGGTACTTACAAGATTGTTGTAAAGTGTGCCGGTACAAACAACTACAAGGCAGGCACAAAGACTATTACAATTAAGGTTAAATAATTTAGTAGTCAAATAAAAATTTGTTGTACAACAAAGAAAACAGACATTCCGACCACGGGGGTGTCTGTTTTTTTCTTAATTGCTTTCTTTTTTCACGATATTATGGTATTATGGAGTATATCAATTTAGGAGAATGTGAAAGCTATGTTTGATAAAATGCAGAAAAACTATATTTCTTCCTTGGGCATTGATGTGGATTTTGACTCCCTCACCAATGAGGATATACAAAAAATCAAAATTACTGTTAAGGAAAGCCTTGACAAAAAGGGATTTGACCAAAACTACAACCTTACCCCTGAGGGAGTAATGTGCCAAACAATTTTAGAAGTGCTTGAATAGACAGTGTTGCCTACTTTTGTCATTCTGAACGCAGTGAAGAATCTGAAAGGAAAGCAGTGGTGCATTAGCCGACACTAACAGGTTATAGAAAAAGTATGATTTCTCTAACAAAGTAAGTGGTAAAGGTAGGGGGATTCCTCGACAAGCTCGGAATGACATAGAGGATATTCGTAATGGCAAATAGTAAAACGGGAGCTATAAAATACAGCTCCCGTTTTATTATATCAGCTTTCTTATTCTTTCCTTGAAATTTTCTATTTTGTCCGAGTATCGGTCAACAATGTATTTGTTAGCCTCTTTTTCCTGGGTATCGTCAAGAGGAGTGAGCACAGCCTTGTCTGTACCGTACTTTCTTTCAAGTGCTTTTGTAAGGAGGTAGTCGCACAGCTGTGGGTTTTTCGGAAGAAGAGGGCCGTGTAGGTAGGTGCCGATTACATTTTTGTACACAACACCCTCATATCCGCTTTTTCCGTTGTTGCCCTTGCCGAAAACCACCTTGCCCAAAGGCTTGTTGTCATTTATATATGTTCTTCCACCGTGGTTTTCAAATCCCACAATAGGCATTTCAAACAGGTCGCTCTTGATGAAAATATTGTTGATTAGTCTGCCCTTTTCCTGAACTGTGTACATATCCACTATGTCAAGTCCGTCAATTCTTCCCTCATCGGTTTCGTAATATTTACCCAAAAGCTGATAGCCTCCGCATATGGCTATTACAACTCCCATATCCTCAACATAAGCCTTGAATTCAGCCTTGATTTCCTTTAGCCTGTTGCAAACAAGCATCTGCTCCCTGTCGGAGCCTCCGCCAAGGAGAACGATGTCCAGGGCGGAAAAGTCGATTTCGTCATCAATGCTAAAGGTTTTTACCTCTGCCTCAATTCCTCGCCACCTAAGACGCTTGGCAAGGCATTGAATATTCCCCCTGTCACCGTACAGGTTAAGCAAATCGGGAAAAAGATGCCCAATGGTTATCTTCATTATTTTTCCCCCTCCATTCTTTTGAGAATGTTTCGTGTGCTGTAAAGTCCTGTGTAGTTAACAAGAACATACAGGTTGCCAACACCGTCGGCAATTTTATTCCTTATAGCTGTTTCAATATTCCCCTCAAGGTGGGAGGGAATGTCAACATACTTTAGCCTTAACCTCATATCCTGACACCTTATTCCGCTGACGGTAATTGACTTTATGCTCTTGTCCATAAATCGGTCAAAATCCACATCCCAAAGCCAAGAAACATCATTTCCGTCTTGGTCACGGTCGTTAATAAGGATAATTA
Organism: Ruminococcus sp.; assembly: GCA_051880975.1. Lineage (GTDB taxonomy): Bacteria > Bacillota > Clostridia > Oscillospirales > Acutalibacteraceae > Ruminococcoides. Next base: position 55,081 of record JBJEOZ010000239.1, on the reverse strand, counting down.
CATCCTTGTCCTTTGGGTCAGCCATAACAGCGTTGATATTTTGATTAAATCCGGCAGGGTTCTTCGCAAGGTTAAGTTCAACATCGGTTCCCTTAATTTTAAAGTGTTCAATTCTTCCGTTTTCCGGGTTAAAGTGGTCAAGCATTGACTGAAAACCCTTCATATCAACACCGGAGTGGCTTGCAACGGCATACACAGCAAGAATGTTGTATATGTTGTAAAAGCCCTTGTACCTTGCATTTATGTGGTTGCCCTCAACAGTAAATTCAAGGTGGTCGCCGTGGTGAATGTGTGTAGCAGGGTAGTCAATCTCAGGTCTTTTAAAGCCACATTCAGGGCAAACATAGTCACCAAGCTGACTGTAATGATAGTAGTTGTAGTGCATTTTTGCACCGCACATAGCACAGAATCTGCCCTCTCTTATTTCAGCGTTTTCGTCAGCGTCAAACACCTTTTCGCTTATGCCGTAGGTGATAAACTTGTTTCCGCTTTTAATAGCTAGTGAGTGGGAAAGAGGGTCGTCACCGTTGATTACCAAGGTCATATCAGGTGCCATTTTGATAGCATCATCAAGGATTTTTAGGGTTATGTCAATCTCTCCGTAGCGGTCAAGCTGGTCACGGAATATGTTGGTAAGCACCATATAGTCAGGCTTTAGCGTTGGCAAAACTCTCTTTGTAGAAACCTCGTCAATCTCAATACAGGCATAGTCGGCATCAAGGGTGCAGTCGTCACCGGTGGCAAGTACAAATGCAGAAACAACTCCGTTTAGCATATTGGAGCCTGTCCTGTTGCAAATCACCTTTTTGCCCTGTGACTGAAGTGTGGTGCAAAGCATATTGTTTGTGGTGGTTTTTCCGTTTGTACCGCACACAATATACACCTTTTCTTTGATTTGGTCGGACAAAATTTTAAGTATATTTGGTTCGATTTTTCTTGCGATTAAGCCTGCCCATGTCACGCCCTGTCTGCCCATTTTAAGGCATAGCTTGGCAACAAATTTGGAAAGCTTTATTGCAAATTTTCCTCTTAGCGTCATAGAAACCTCACACTTTACAATGAATATTATTCATAGGCTAATTATACAGTAACTCACTGCAAAATACAAGTTGCTATTCTATGGTGTAAACAAGGTTTTCCCACTTTAGCGATGTGCCTTCCTCTATATCCGGTGGTAAAAGTGCCATTGCAACCTGCATAAGGTCATTTTCATCAATGTCTGTTCTTTTTAAAAAAGCGTAGTCACCGCTGATTTTCTCAACAACATAGTAATATGGTCCCATAGTAAACCTCTCTTAATATTTATTTTTACAGTACCCCTAATAATTCCTTTATAGCCAGAATTATTACAATATGCAAAGGGTAGTATATGTGGAAAAGGTATTTGATTTTCAGTTTTCCTCTTTTTCCGCTGTATAAAGCAATGGGAATAATGGAAAGCAGACACCACCACTGTATGGGTGCAAGCGAAATACTTAGGAAAACAAGACCTAAGGTGAACATCAAAAGCTTTAGCAATTTGTTTTCGAATATGTACACCATAACCGGTAGCATAACACCAAAAAATCCGTAGTCGATGTGGAAATCCCATTTAATAAATTCTCCCGGCAGTTCTCCGCAGATAATTAAAACAAATATTATTCCCATTAGGGGAATTACCCAATTATAGTTATTTTGACTGCGTAGTGAGTAGTCAAAAGCATAGATAATTCCTATTGAAAGGCTAAATGTAATCAGCACATTCATATGGGTTGAGTCGGACAGCAGAAAAATAAAAATCTGCAAAATAACACCCTCAATGAATATGGTGAGGAAATATTTTAGCCTGTTTTTTGTGTATTTGCACCCTTCGGCAATCATATATGCGAAAATGGGGAAGGCAAGTCTGCCGATAATCCTAAGTAGGGTGTAGTCGTCCAGGATATGTGAGCCAATGTGGTCAACAGTCATACATAAAAGAGCAAACAGCTTTAGTGCGTTGCCCGAAATAACCCCTTGACTGATTTTGTCTGTTAATTCCTTCATTCCAAACTCCTTTTCCACAATTATATCATTACAAAGCTGATAATACAATGGACTATAGAAATACCAATTTAAAAAAATAGACATAAACTTAAAATTTAGTTCAAAAAGTTTTTAAGTTTTATTGTATAATATTGTCAAATATACGGTAGGTAAGTTGTGCGTACTGACAAATATATTTTTATTCCTTTCTTGCCTTGTGTTTTTGGCAAAAAAAAGATATAATTATTTTGGATATTGCTATATGTAAAGACATATTTATTTTTCGTGGAGGATTTTTGATGAAAAATAACATTGTGAAAAAAATTTCGTCACTGATTTTGGTTTTGATAATTGTGCTGGGTACAGGAGTTTTATCTGTATCGGCAGAGGAGCAAACACAGTACACCATAGATGAACTGAAATTGACGCTAAAGCTACCCTCATCAATGGATGTGGTTACAAGGAATGTTTCCACCAATGATGAGGTGTATAAAAAGCACCAAACAAATATTGAAAGCCTTGTTGACTACAACATTTATCTTCAAGCATTTTCACAGGACAACAATCAAGTCTTTACCCTTACAATGAATCAGGACGAAAACAGTAAGGAAGTGAAGAATTACAATACTCTCAGCGAAGAACAGCTTAATGAAATTAAAGAAAATTATATTAAGGAAGAAAACTGCAAAAGCTGTTCAATGGACAAGTACAACGACATAATTTACTTTGACTCCATAATAAACACTCCAAAGGACGACGAAATCATTTATGTAACCCAAGCAGATACACTGGTTAACGGAATGTATGTTCACTTTACATTGCAGTCCCAGGACGGTGAGATTGATGGGGCTGACAAAGAACTGATGAACTCAATCCTTGACAGCGCCGTATTTGAGCTTGAGGGTGACGGTAAGCTGAACAGTACAGTAATGACCTTTATTTGGGTTGTTGTAATTGTGCTTGTGGTTGTGATTGTTGCATTAATCATATTTATGCTCATTAAAAAGAAAAGACGAGAGAATATGCTTAGAGCAATGGACAGCGAGCTGTATGTTGGCGACAGAGAAGAACGCCGTGCACAGCAGGAAACAAGACGAAACCGCAACACCGCAACAGGTGCAGACAGGCCTGACGCTTTCTTTGACGGAGTTGACGGACTTGAGTCCTCAGAAAACATAGATAAAATCGAGAGGGAACTCATTAGAGAGGCTCACAGAAACGCCGAAGAATACTCCACAAAGGAGATTTACGACAACACAGAGGAATACGGAAAGGAGCATACAAATTACCGTGAATTCCTTGGAGAAAAGGAAAGACGAAATCCCCAAAAATCCGGTAAAAATAAAGGCAGAAGAAAGTCATCAAAGAATAATTCATATAATGACAGAGGAAACTCCTCCAGAAAATTTTAAGGGTGATTAATATTAATAATCTTATCATTGAAAATGTCAGAGTAATATCTCCGGCTGAAAACAAAGACGAAATCACAAATATATATATCCGCAGCGGAAAAATCGCCGAGCCTTTTAGGGCAGAGGAAAGTGACACTGTGGTTGACGGCAAAGGTCTTGTGGCTATGCCGGGCCTTGTTGACCTTCATGTGCATCTCAGGGATCCGGGTCAGACAGACAAAGAGGATATTGTTTCAGGCACAAATGCCGCCGCCGCAGGTGGTGTAACAAGCCTGTTGTGTATGCCAAACACCGACCCTACCATTGATAACGCAGGTGTTATCAGCTATATCCTTGACAAGGCTAAAAACTGCAAGTCAAGGGTATATGTTGCCGGTTCAATAACAAAGGGTTTAAAGGGTAAGGAGGCAACCGACCTTTTATCCCTTAGAAAAGCAGGTGCAATAGGTCTTTCTGACGACGGCAGACCTGTCCTTGACCCAAAGATTATGGCAGAGGCAATGAAGAATGCCCCTAAGCTTGGTATGACTGTTGTTGCCCATTGTGAGGATTTAGCCCTTGCCGATGGGGGAAAGATTAATGAGGGTAAAATGTCAGAAAAGTTTGGCATTAAGGGAATACCAAATGATGCCGAAAACAACGGTACCGAAAGGGAAATTATCCTTGCAGAAAAAACCGATTCCCCTGTTCACATTTGTCATGTCAGCACAAAAGAATCTGTTGAACTCATAAGAAAAGCAAAGAAAAGGGGAGTTAAGGTAACTGCCGAAACAGCCCCTCATTACTTCACCCTGACAGAGGATGCCTTGGAAAGCAAGAATGCAGATTACAGAATGAATCCTCCACTTAGGACAGAGGAGGACAGAAAGGCAATAATAGAGGGTCTTTTGGACGGAACTATTGACTGCATTGCAACTGACCACGCACCTCATACAGAGGAGGATAAGGCTGACTTCGTAAAAGCGCCAAACGGCTCAATAGGTATGGAAACCAGCCTTGCCGTCACACTTACACAACTTTATCACAATGGAAAGTTTTCCCTTATGGATATTGCAGGGCTTATGAGTACTGCACCTGCAAACATTCTGAAAATAAACGCTGGAACAATCAAAACAGGCGCAAATGCCGACATTGCCCTTGTTGATGTAAACAAGGTTTGGACTGTGGACAGAGAAAAGCTCCACGGAAAAAGCAAAAACACTCCTTTCCACGGTATGGAAATGAAGGGCAAGGTGGTTATGACTATCCTTGAGGGTAAAATTGTTTTTGATGATACAAAAAGTAATTAATATTTGATAGAACTCAAGGAAACAGACCGCAAAGCAAATTTCCTGGTGTATTTCCTTGATGAAATATAATAAATAAGGAGAAGAAAGATGGGTAAAGAACTTACTTACAAAGAGGAATTTATCAAATTTATGGTAGAGGGAGGAATCCTTCGCTTCGGAGAATTCACACTGAAAAGCGGAAGACTTTCTCCATACTTTATCAATACAGGCAACTACAAAACAGGCTCACAGATTTCCAAGCTTGGTGAATTTTACGCCGAATGTATTATGGATAACAAAATCAAGGGTGACGCAATCTTTGGCCCTGCATACAAGGGTATTCCACTGGCTATTGCAACAGGAATTATCCTTAACAACAAGTTCGGTGTTGATATGAACTACTGCTTTGACAGAAAAGAGGTCAAGGACCACGGTGAGGGCGGTATGATTATCGGCTATCAGTTTGGGGACAACGACACACTGATTTTTGTTGATGATGTTATCACCTCAGGCAAGGCTCTCAGGGAGTCTATGGAAAAGATTAAGGGTATGTGCTCTGCAAAGGTTACAGATATGGTTATTTCTGTTGACAGAATGGAAATAGGCAAGGGCGGTGAAAAGTCTGCCGTTCAGGAGGTAGAGGACGAATTCGGCATTAAGGTTCATTCCGTTGTAACAATGGACGACATTATTTCAGCCATTGAAAATGGAGTTGTTGAGGGCAAGGAACACCTTGACGCTATGAAGAAGTACAGAGAAACATACGGAGTATAATAGGAGAATAAAAATGTCATTTGATAGATTGATTGAAAAAATTGTAGAAATGCAAAACCCCACAGTTGCAGGTCTTGACCCAAAGCTTGCATACATTCCCGAAAAAATTAAGGAAGAGTCCTTCAAAAAATTCGGCAAAACCCTTGAGGGTGCGGCTGATGCAATTTTGACCTTTAACAAAGGACTTATTGATGAGCTTTGCGATGTTGTTCCTGCAATCAAGCCACAGTGTGCATACTACGAAATGTACGGCTGGTATGGTGTGAGAGCCTTGGACGAAACAATAAAGTATGCTAAGTCAAAGGGTATGTTTGTTATTACAGACGGTAAGAGAAACGACATCGGCACAACAATGGAAGCATATGCCGTCGCTCACCTTGGGGAAACTGATGTTGACGGAGTTAAGGAGGAGGCTTTCGGTGCAGATGCCCTTACTGTAAACGGTTACTTAGGCACAGACGGAATCAGTCCTTTGCTTGATATTTGCAAGGATAAGGACAAAGGTATCTTTGTTCTTGTGAAAACCTCAAACCCATCATCAGGAGAACTGCAAAATCTTGAATTCAGAAGTGACGAAACAGTTTACCTCCATATGGGTAAAATGTGTGAGCATTGGGGCGAAACAACTGTTGGAAAGTACGGCTACACCGGTGTTGGTGCTGTTGTGGGAGCTACATATCCCGAAATGCTTACAGAGCTTAGAAGTGAACTGCCAAAGACATTCTTCCTTGTTCCCGGTTACGGTGCTCAGGGTGGCGGTGCAAAGGACTGCCAGGGCGCTTTTGACGAAAAGGGAATTGGTGCTATTGTAAACTCATCCCGTGGAATAATGTGCGCATGGCAAAAAGAAGAGGGACTTGACCAGATGGATTACGCAAAAGCCGCAAGGAGAGAGGCAATCCGTATGAGAGATGACCTAAAATCTGTAATCGGAGAAATGAAGTTAAGTTGATTTAAAACTATGTTCATTTAATTGTAGTTGACTTTAACCAATTAAAGGAATATAATTTAATATGACCTTTAAGTATAACCCAATGGGTTAATTATGATTTATGATAAGGAGATAATAAAAATGTCAAGGGTATATAACTTTTCGGCAGGTCCATCAATGCTGCCTGAATCAGTATTAAAAAAAGCGGCAGCAGAAATGCTGGATTATCAGGGCAGTGGTCAGTCCGTAATGGAAATGTCACACAGAAGTAAGGAGTTCGGTGGAATTATTGAGGAATGTGAAGCTCTTATGAGAGAAGTAATGAACATTCCCGACAACTACAAGGTGCTGTTCTTGCAGGGCGGTTGTTCCTCACAGTTTGCAATGGTTCCAATGAACCTTATGACAAAGAACGGAAAGGCTGACTATGTTGTTACAGGTCAGTGGGCTAAAAAGGCAGCTAAAGAGGCTGCAAGATACGGAGAGGTTAACATTGTTGCATCCTCAGAGGATAAAACTTTCTCCTACATTCCAAAGCTTGATAAGTCCACATTCTCAAAGGATGCAGACTACTTCTACATTTGTATGAACAACACAATCTACGGCACAGTTTATCACGAACTGCCTGACACAGGTGATATTCCGCTTGTTGCAGATATTTCTTCCTGCATTATGAGTGAGCCTATTGATGTAAGCAAGTTTGGTTGCCTTGTTGCAGGTGCACAGAAGAACCTTGCCCCAGCAGGCCTTACTATTGTAATTATCCGTGAGGATTTGGTTGGCAACGCAATGGACATCACACCTACCATGTTCAACTATCAGACTCATGTTGACGCAGGTTCAATGTTCAACACACCACCTTGCTACACAATTTATATGGCTAAGCTTGTGCTTGAATGGATTAAGAACGAGGTTGGCGGTCTTGAAAAGATGAAGGAGCTTAACGAGAAGAAGGCAGAACTTCTCTACGGTTTCCTTGACAGCTCAAAGCTGTTTAAGGGTACTGTTGTAAAAGAGGACAGAAGCCTTATGAATGTTCCTTTCGTTACAGGCGACAAGGACCTTGACGCAAAGTTTGTTGCCGAGGCAAAGGATGCAGGCTTTGTAAACATCAAGGGACACCGTACAGTTGGCGGTATGAGAGCCTCTATCTACAATGCAATGCCATATGAGGGCGTTGAAAAGCTGGTTGAATTTATGAAGAAGTTTGAAGAGGAAAACGCATAATTTCATAGGCTATATTGGTATAAAACATATTTGTTAGGAGATTTACTGAAATGTTTAATGTACTTACTTTAAATAAGATTTCTAAGTGTGGCACAGACAGACTGGGCGATAACTACAATGTGTCAGACCAGTGTGACGCACCTGAGGCTGTTCTTGTTCGTTCAGCGTCAATGCACGATATGGAAATGCCTGAAAGCCTGCTTGCTATTGCAAGAGCAGGTGCAGGTGTTAACAACATTCCTGTTAAGGATTGTGCAGAAAAGGGTATTGTTGTTTTCAACTCCCCGGGCGCTAACGCAAATGCAGTTAAGGAGCTTGTTATTGCAGGTCTTTTGATGTCATCAAGAAAGATTGTAAGCGGTATCGAGTGGGCAAAAACCCTAAAGGGTAACGGCGACCAGGTTGGTAAAATGGTAGAAAAGGGCAAGTCAAACTTTGCAGGCCCTGAAATCACAGGCAAAACACTTGGTGTTATCGGTCTTGGCGCTATCGGTATCAAGGTTGCCAATGCAGCTGTTGCACTTGGTATGAGCGTTGTTGGCTGTGACCCTTACCTAAGCGACGCTAACAAAGCAAAGCTTAACGACTGCACTATCGTTGAAACTAACGATGATGTATATAAGGTTGCCGATTATATCACAGTCCATGTTCCACTTAATGACGGAACTCGTGGTATGATTAACAGCGAAACCATTGGCAAGATGAAGGACGGCGTAAGAATTCTCAATTACAGCCGTGACGGTCTTGTTAATTCTGCCGACATTCTTTCTGCCCTCAACAGCGGAAAAATGAGCGCATATGTAACAGACTTTGCAACAGACGACATCCTTGGTGAAGAGGGCGTTATTGCAATGCCTCACCTTGGCGCATCTACACCTGAAAGTGAAGATAACTGTGCTATTATGGCTGCTGACGAGGTTAAGGATTACCTTGAAAACGGCAACATTGTAAATTCAGTTAACCTGCCATGCGTTTCCAAGGATAAGACAGGCGGTACAAGAGTTTGCGTAATTGCAAAGGCAGATGTTAATGTTGAGGATGTTAAAAAGGCAACAGGCTCCGAGGACTGTGCAGTTGGCACAAGGGGCGACTACTGCTATATGATTATCGACAACGCAACATCATCACAGGTTGATGTTGAGGGAGTAATCAGAGTAAGAACTGTATAAGAAATGTATAATTTCCGTTTTCCCCGGGCGAAAATTCATAAACGGGAAACGGTTTTATAAAAAAATTAAAAATTTTTCATAAAAAAGGGAGGACTCTATGAAAAAACTAATTTCATTGGCAATGGCTGTTGTAATGCTTACTGCTATGGCAACAGTAGCTATCACATCAGCAAGTGCCGAAACAACAGCTACCGTTAACGGTAAAACAGCAAATGTAGGCGACAAGGTAACAGTTACCTACTATGTAAGCTCAGACGAAAAGTGGGAAGACTTCCAGGGTTATGCAACATATGACTACACAGGTCTTCAGCTCGAATCAGCAGATATGCCAAGCACACCACAGGGACTTATGTACAACACAATGTACAAGGGTTTTCTGTATTACTGCGGTTCATCATTTAACAACCCATATGACCTTACAACAGAAAAGGTATTCTTCACAATGGAATTCACAGTTCTGAAGGCCGGTAACTACGAGGTTCAGAACACTTGGGAAATCGTTGATGATGTTAACTCTGTTTTGATTGTTGGCGACGGTACTTATGACGAAAACAGAATTTCCGGTCGTTTTGACACAGTTGTTACACCAAAGCCAACTACAACAACAACTACATCAACTCCAAAGCCAACAACTTCAACACCAAAGCCAACAACTACTGCATCAACACCGGCACCACCTACAACAGTAACATGGGATGGTATATTGGTTAAAGATATCACTTTGAACAAGACAGCAACTGTATATACAGGCAGAACTACTACACTAAAGGCTACTATTTCTCCTGATAATGCAACCAACAAGGCTGTTAAGTGGTCATCATCAAACAACGGTATTGCAACTGTTACACAGTCAGGTGTTGTAAAGGGTGTTCGTGCAGGTGTAGCTACAATTACAGCAGAGGCACTTGGCGGTCCTGTGGTTGCTACCTGTAAGGTAACAGTAAGACAGTCTGTTCAGTCAATCACAATGGCTAAGAAGGCTACTGTATTAACAGGCAAAAAGGTTACACTTAAGGTATATGTTTCCCCAACAAACGCTTACAACAAGTCAGTTTACTGGAAGTCATCCAACACAAAGGTTGCTTCAGTTACACAAACAGGTGTTGTAACAGGCGTTAAGAAGGGTACTGCTACTGTTTCCGCTACAACAAAGGACGGAAGTAAAAAGACAGTTAAGTGCACAGTAACTGTAAATCAGGCTGTAACAAAGGTTACACTGAACAGCACATCCGTTAAACTTGCAAAGAAGGGTAGCACAGCTAATGTTACTGCTACTGTAGCTCCAAAGACAGCTTACAACAAGAACCTTGCTGTTAAGTCAAGCAACAAAAAGGTTGTTAAGGTTAACAAGTCAACTGTAGCATCAGGCAAGGCTGTTAAGCTGACAGCTGTTAAGAAGGGTAATGCAAAGGTTACATTCACAGCAAAGGACGGCTCCAAGAAGGGCGCTGTATGTAAGGTAACTGTAAAGAAGTAATTTGATGTACTTTAATTAACTTAAATTAAAATTTTGGACTGCTCATTTTGGGCAGTCCATTTTTTTGAAAACATATTGACAAATATCTATATATGATTATAATTACATATAGACACTTATGAATGTGAGGTGGCAGTTTTGAATATTGACGAAAAGAAAACGGCAACGATTTTTAAAGCATTTTGTGACGAAAACAGAATTAGAATTTTGGATATGCTCAGCACAGGGGAAAAATGCGCCTGTAGGCTACTTGAAGAAATTGATGTTACCCAGCCCACATTATCCCATCATATGAAAATCCTTTGCGACTCGGGAATTGTGGTTGGTCGAAAAGAAGGCAAGTGGACTCACTACTCAATTTCCCAAAAGGGAATTGATGAGGCACAAAAATATCTTGATATTTTGAAAAAAGAAGATTAAGGAGATGTTTATTATGAACAATGTAGATAAGGCATTACAACTTTTTAGCAACAACTATAATTGCTCCCAAGCAGTTTTTACTGCTTTTCAACGGAAGATGGAATTAGCGAAGAACTGGCGCTAAAGCTGGCAACTGCCTTTGGCGGTGGTGCAAGAAACGGCGAAATGTGCGGAGCAGTTTCAGGTGCACTTATGGTTTTGGGCTTGAAATTCGGACACATTCATTCAGAAGATGAGGAAGAAAAGCAAAAGGCGTATTCCCTTACAACGGAATTTACAAGACGCTTTAAGGAGAAAAACAACTCCATAGTTTGTCGTGATTTACTTGGCTATGATTTATCCAAGGAGGACGAATTTGAAATAATTGCATCAAAGGGATTGTGCAAAACAGTTTGCCCATTAATGGTTAGGGATGCTGTTGAAATCCTTGAACAGATGCTTAATGAATGACTATATGAAAGGGTGAATTTATGGAAATTGCTCAATCAGTTTGGGATTTCTTTCAAAATGAAATTTTAGGAATGAGCTGGTTAAGTCGTTTAATTGGCTATTTGCTAAATGCCTGTGGCTTGGACACATCAGGAAAAATCGGGAGCAGTGTTCAGTTTTTTATTTATGACACAATAAAAATTATTGTACTTCTGTGTGTTTTGATTTTGATTATCTCATATATTCAAAGCTACTTTCCGCCGGAAAGGACAAAGAGGATACTGGGCAGATTTCACGGAATATGGGCGAATATTATTGCCGCCCTGCTGGGTACGGTAACTCCATTTTGCTCCTGCTCCTCAATTCCGCTGTTTATTGGATTTACAAGTGCCGGATTGCCCCTTGGGGTAACATTCTCTTTCCTTATATCCTCCCCAATGGTTGACCTTGGCAGTCTTGTGTTGCTTATGAGCATTTTCGGGTGGAAGGTTGCAGTTATCTATGTTGTACTTGGACTTGTAATTGCAGTTGTGGGCGGTACACTTATTGAAAAACTCCACCTTGAAAATCAGGTGGAGGAATTTATCCGAAATGGCAAATCCTTTGATTTGCCACAGGAAGAACTACGCTTTAAGGACAGACTAAAATATTCTTGGGAACAGGTGGTAACAACCGCCAAAAAGGTAATCCCATATATCCTAATTGGGGTTCTAATAGGTGCAATTATCCACAACTGGATACCACAGGAATTTATAGTAAAGCTCCTTGGCGACAACAATCCATTTGGAGTTATACTTGCAACAGTTGCGGGAGTTCCTATGTATGCCGATATTTTCGGCACAATTCCGATAGCGGAGGCGCTCCTTGCAAAGGGTGCATTTTTGGGTGTTGTGCTGTCCTTTATGATGGGTGTAACTACCCTGTCACTTCCCTCAATGATTATGCTCCGCAAGGCAGTAAAGCCAAAGCTCCTTGGAATATTCATTGCAATTTGTACGGTAGGCATTATCGTTGTTGGATACTTCTTTAACGCAATTCAAAATTACATCATTTAGAAAGTGTGTAAACCTATGAAACGAAATATAATAGTGAAAATTTTGCTGGATATAGTAATGGTAGTCCTCTATTTGCTCCTTATGTTTGCAGAGGATTTAGGTGGTTTTTTCCACGAAACTGTGGGTATCGGAATTGGACTCCTGTTTGTGATACACATTCTCCTGAATATCTCTATGATAAAGGGTTTGTTTAAGGCAATAAAAAACGGTGGGGCAAAAATCGATAGAAAAATTCTTGCTCTTTCCGATATTGCCTTGGTTGTTTGTATGCCTGTTGTAATTTTGACAGGAATATTAATTGCAAAAGAATTATTTATCTTGCCCAATGTGACGCACATTCATTTTATAGGGGACATTCACGAGTTCTTTTCCTTTGTATGCCTTGCATTAATGGGAGTTCATATTCTCTTCCACGGAAAGTACCTTGTTGGGGTGGCTAAAAAACTTCCGTCTGCATTAAAAAGTAAAGAGATGGCAGTTGCACTAAGACGATTTGGTGCAGGGGCGCTTGTGGCTGTGATTTTGTATGTTGGACTGCTTTTGCATAAGATTAATGAGGATAAGCCTGTTTCATACATAAGATCCAATAAAAAGATTGCGACAAGGAATTTTGCAGATACAACCTCAAAACCGCCTTTCAACGAAAAAACAACAGTTCCGACTACTATTGAGGAATATACAGAGAATGTTGAAGAAGATACAGAGGTTATAACTGAGCAGGAAACTGAGGATATACCGTCACTTGAAGAATATTTGGGTAACCTCGTCTGTGACGGTTGCGGAAAAAGATGTGTTTTGCTATATCCAAGATGTGGCAGAGGAATGGAAAAAGCCTATCAGGCAGAAGAGGAGTACATTCAAATGTACGGAGATAATTATTAATTGGAGGTAAATTTTTATGGCATTGTTTAATTTTAAGAAGAAAGAAAAAGAGGAGAAAACACCTTGTTGCTGTTGTTCCTGTGAGAGCAAGGAAACAACTAAGGAGTGTTGCTCAACAGAACAGGAAATTTCAAGCATTAAGGTTTTGGGTGCAGGGTGCAAGTCCTGTCATCAGCAATACGAAAATGTAAAAGAGGCTGTAAAAACACTTGGCTTGCCTGTTGAGGTGGAGTACATCACAGATATGGAAAAGGTAATGGAATACGGTGTTATGAGTATGCCCGCCATTGTGGTGAACGAAAACGTTGTATCAATGGGCAAGGTGCTGAAACCTGCTGATGTGGAAAAATTGTTGAAATAAGGAATATCCCATTTCCTGTTATTTTTAGGACATTTCTCACTCTGTCATTTTGAGGAAAACTCCCTCGCTGTCATTCCGAGGGAGCGTAGCGACCGAGGAATCTGAAAGGAAAGCAGTAGTGCATTAACCGATACTAATAGGTTATAGGAAAGTATAATTTCTCTAACAAAATGGGTGGTAGAGGCAGGAGATTCCTCGACAAGCTCGGAATGACAGTGTAGTGCTTCGGAATGATAGTGCTGTAGTTGGTCATTACAGAGTTTGGTGAAAATAAAGTAAAAACATAAAAAAGTGTAGCAGATTTCTCCGCTACACTTTTTTTATTTCATTTGTATATCATCTGTAATCAATAGGCAATGTTGCAACAGCGTTCAGGCTCAGTGGGGCGATATTTCCGTCAAGGTATTCGTAATATGCCTGACTTGCCACCATAGCTCCGTTGTCACCGCAGTACTTTTTTTCCGGCATAAACAGCTTGTAACCCCTTTTGTTACATTCCTCGGTAAGCCTTTTGCGAAGTAGGGAGTTTGCTGAAACTCCTCCTGCAATAACAAGGGTGTTTACCTTGTAGTCCTCTGCGGCTTTGAGGAAGTTTGTAACAAGGCAATCCACAACAGCCCAACGGAAGGATGCGCAGATGTCGGCTTTTGAAAATTCAGTTCCCCTTTGCTCTGCGTTGTGAATTGTATTGATAATTGCTGTTTTCAGTCCACTGAAAGAAAAATCATAGGGTGCACCCTGGACAACAGGACGGGGTAGAGGGAATGAAAAAGGATCTCCCTTTTCAGCCTCAATATCCATTGAAATTCCTCCGGGATAGCTCATACCAAGAGTTCTTGCAGCCTTGTCAAAGGCTTCCCCGGCGGCATCATCCCTTGTTCTGCCGATAATTTTCATCCTTGTATAGCTTTCAGCCAAAACTATATGACTGTGTCCGCCTGAAACCACCAAGCACAAAAACGGTGGCTTTAAATCCTTGTTTGAAATGTAATTGGACGCTATGTGACTTCTCAGGTGATGTGTTGGTACAAGCGGTTTTTTGGATGCATATGCAAGACCCTTTGCAAAGTTTACACCAACAAGTAATGCGCCGATAAGCCCCGGTGCGTGGGTTACACCGATAGCCTCAATTTCCGAAAGACTTGTGTTTGCGTCCTCAAGTGCCTTTTTTACCACCTGACTGATACATTCTGCGTGACGGCGTGAGGCAATTTCGGGAACAACACCGCCGTAAAGCTTGTGCTCCTCAACCTGACTTGCAACTACATTTGAAAGTACTGTTCTGCCGTCCTCAACAACAGACGCAGCTGTTTCGTCACAGGAGCTTTCTATTCCTAATATTTTCATCTATTTTTCCTTTACAAAAATTTTGTGAGAATTAAACCGTTTTCCCTTGGGGAGCGATAAAAATCCTTTCGCACTCCCTGTTTTGAAAATCGGAATTTTTCGTACAGCTTAATTGCAGGGGTGTTGCTCTCCCTTACTTCAAGGGAAACAAAAGACAGGTTATTCTCCTTGGCGGTTTCAATAACCTTGCTTAGCAGAGCCTCAGCCACACCCTGACGGCGATAAGCCTTTTTAACCGCCAAATTTGCAATATATCCCTCATCTAAAACCATATTAAAGCCTATGTACCCAAGGGAGTTGTTATCATCCTGTGCTACATAAAAGCAAGCCCCAACCTTAGAAAGCTCTGCATACAGACTTTCAAAAGACCAGGGATTGCTAAAACATTCGTCTTCAATTTGCTTTACAGAATGAATATTTTCCTCATTCATCCTGACTATTTTCATCTTCATTTTCCTTAATATTCTGACGCATCTTAGAGAAGTATTTTTCAATACACCTCTTGATTATATCACGACTCGAACGGTAAATTCCCATTCCAAATCCGTAAGGGTCGGGAACACCGTGGTCGGTACCGCACAAAACCTCAATTTTGTTGCGTGGAATACCCCTCTCAATAAGTGCTTCCGCATGGTCAAAACTCATTGTGCAAAAGGTGACATAGTCGTCAGGGTTGCAGTCGTCAAAGTTTTTGGATTTATGCCCTCTTATATCAATACCGATTTCTGCACACGCAGCGACTGCGTTTTCGGAAACAGGCAGATCATTTTTGGTGTTAAGTCCGGCACTTTCCGCTACTGCATCAATACCGTACTCGGCTGCCAATTTGTTAAAAATTCCTTCTGCCATTGGAGAACGACAGGTGTTGCCTGTGCATACAAATAATACTTTTTTCATAATGTCCTCTTTCTGAATTAAACAAAAAAGCTTGTAAATATATGCCTACTCACAGTGCTATTGTATCACTTTACTATACAAAATTCAAGGGTATTTGATATTATATGATTATATTTTTGGTTATTATCCCCTTAAAAATCAACCTTTTGCCTCAAACCAGTTTTCACCCACAGCGGAGTCTGCAACAAGTGGTACAGACAGTTTTACCGCCTTTTCCATTTCCTCCTGTAATATCATTGCAACAACCATGGTTTCGTGGGCAGGACACTCCACAATAAGCTCATCGTGAACCTGTAGGATCAGCCTTGCCTCAAGATTTTCCTTTGAAAGCCTTTTGTCAACCTTAATCATTGCGATTTTGATAATATCTGCGGCAGTGCCTTGGATTGGGGCATTCCTTGCAACCCTTTCTCCGAATGCCCTTGTCATACCGTTTGAGGCGGTAAGCTCAGGCAGGTATCTTCTTCTGCCAAAGGTGGTTTCCACATATCCTGTTTCCTTTGCCTTTTCCACAACCTCTTTCATATATCGGTCTATACCGCTGTAATGTCTTAAATATGAGTCAATGTAATTTTTTGCCTCTTTGTTGCTTACACCAATATCCTTGGCTAAGGAATAGGCTCCTATACCGTAAACTATTCCAAAATTGACAGCCTTTGCCTTGCTTCGCATTTGACTTGTAACGTAATCAAGGGGCATATCAAAGACTTGACTTGCGGTGATTGCGTGAATGTCCTGATTTTCAATAAAAGCCTTCACCATATTTTCGTCCTTGGATATATCCGCCAATACCCTAAGTTCAATTTGGCTGTAATCGGCGTCAACCAGCATCCAGCCGTTTCTTGCGTTAAAGAACTTTCGCATTTCTCTGCCCAATTTTGTGCGAACAGGGATGTTCTGCAAATTTGGGTCGGTAGAGCTTATTCGCCCTGTCCTTGTTTCTGTTTGGTTAAATGAGGAGTGTATTCTTCCGTCCTCACCGATTACTTTCAGCAGACCCTCGCAGTAGGTGGAGTTTAGCTTGCTAAGTGTTCTATAATTCAGCACCATTCCCACAACAGGGTGTTCATTCCTAAGTCCCTCAAGTACATCTGCGCTTGTAGAGTAACCCGACTTTGTTTTCTTTTTGCAGGGCAGTCCTAAATCCTCAAAAAGTGCCACACCAAGCTGTTTTGGAGAGTTTATGTTAAACTCCTTGCCAACAGCATCGTAAATCTCCTGTTTTAATTCCTGAATTTGCTTTGTAAGGCTTTCGCCAAAGCTTTTTATGCCCTCCTTGTCAACGGCAAAGCCTATGTTCTCCATTCTTGAAAGAACTCTTGCAAGGGGGATTTCTATATTTGTCAAAAGTTCGCTTTGATTACATTCCTTAATCTTTTCCTGCAAAACATTGCACAAATCCTCCATTGGTGAAATGTTGCATAGGAGTTCATCCTCCCCTTGATACACATCAACATCATATTCTCCGTTTAGCATAGTTATGTCATATGAGGAAGAGGAGGGACTTAACAGATATGATGCAAGGGTGATGTCGAAAACAAGGTTTTCAATTTCAAAACCCTTTTTATCCGCATAGGCAAAAAGCTCCTTGGAGCTGTAAACATACTTTTCTGCACTGCTTTTTAGTACGGAATCAATATCTGTTGTTTTGGTGATTTTGTCACCCTCAACAACGTACAGATATTCTATGTTCGCCTTGCCACCGTTGTTGCTGTATATATACACCTTGTCCTTAATATCTACTGTATCACTTTCAGCGTAGATATAATCCTTCTTCTGCACAACAGGAGATTTGACCTCTGTTTCTTTCAGGTGGAATTTGTCTATGAGAGAAAAAAGCTCAAGCCTTGCCATCATTCTCGATGCACCCTCGGGGTCTGTGCAGTTTACAAGGTAACTGTCTATGTTGGTGTCAATGGGAATATCCAGCTTGATTTCACCAAGCATACGACTCATATATGCACTGTCCTTGTTTTCAACAAGCTTTTTACGCATACCCGGTTTTATGTCAAGACTGTCTATGTTTTCATATATATAGTCAAGATTGCCGTATTTTTGAATCAGCTCACCCGCACCCTTTGGCCCAATACCGGGCACACCGGGAATGCAGTCTGATGAATCCCCTTGAATAGCCTTTATCTCAATAAGCTGACGAGGTGTAACTCCGTAGTCCTCCATAATCTTATCCTTATCGTAGAGTATGGCGTTTGCCTTTCCGCCCTTTGTTGAGGCAAGCCTTACTGTTACCTTGTCGTTTACAAGCTGTAAGGAATCCCTGTCACCTGTGGCAAGGACACATTCATCTCCCTTTTCTGCACAGGAATTGGAGAGTGTTCCTAAAATGTCATCTGCCTCATACCCCTCTTTGGTAACCAGCTTGTAGCCCAAAAGTGTGAGCAAATCCTTTAAGGGTTGGAGCTGTTGGTGAAGTTCCTCAGGCATACCCTTCCTGTTTGATTTGTAACCATCATAAGCCTTGTGTCGGAATGTTGGTGCTTTTAAGTCAAAGGCTATTGCAACTGCGTCGGGAGTTACATCCTCCTGTATCTTTAAAAGCATTGTGAGAAAACCGTATATTGCATTTGTGAATTGTCCGTCCTTGGTTGTAAGGGGACGAATTCCGTAAAATGCCCTGTTAAGTATTGAGTTACCGTCAACTACTAATAATTTCATAACTAAAACCTTTCAAACTATTTAAAAATATAAACTTTACTTATCTATTATAATATAAATGTAGAGATTGTGCAACAAAACCATAGTCTATATATTGTGGTTTTTTATATTTTCTTAATTTCGTGGAACTTGCATAATTCCCAATTAGAATTATTAAAAAGAAAAAAGACAGATGAAGATATATTAACACAATATGTAGTATGTTTACAATTTTGTGATACAATTTGTTGTTATTCCCATAAAACCTAAGTTTCAAATGATTACAAAAGAATTAAAGTGAAAATTGTGGAATATAACAGTTGACTAAGCACAATATATGGGATATACTAATAGGGCACGAAAAAAGAAGAAGAAAATTGAATGAAATATATTTACAGCAATACAAAAACAGATTGAAAAATAGATTGTAAGAATAATTAAAAGAGATTTGCACAAAAGCTTTAGGAGGAAAAAATGATTAAGCAGATTGTTAAGCGAGATGGCAGAAAAGTTCCATTTGAAATGGAAAAGATTACAAACGCAATTTTTAAGGCTGCTCAGGCTATCGGTGGTTCAAACTATAATGAGGCAGAGGAGCTTGCCAAAAAGGTTTGCGACTACATCGAAAATGTTGAGAAGATAGAAACACCAACAGTTGAGCATGTTCAGGACACAGTTGAAAAAATGATGATTGAAAACGGTCACGCAAGAACTGCAAAGGAATTTATCCTTTACAGAGCAGAGCGTACAAAGCACCGTGAAATGAACACTCAGCTGATGAAAATTTATGAGGATTTAACCTTTAAGTCAGCTAAGGATAATGATGTAAAGAGAGAAAATGCAAATATCGACGGCGACACAGCAATGGGTACAATGCTTAAGTACGGCAGTGAGGGTGCAAAGCAGTTTTACAAAATGTACATTCTCAACCCAAAGCATGCCAAGGCTCACGAAAACGGAGATATTCACATTCACGACCTTGACTTCCTTACACTTACAACAACCTGCTGTCAGATTGACCTTTTGAGCCTGTTTAACGGAGGATTTTCCACAGGTCACGGTTATTTAAGAGAACCAAACGACATTGCATCCTACTCGGCACTTGCCTGTATTGCTATCCAAAGTAACCAAAACGACCAGCACGGCGGTCAGTCTGTTCCTAACTTTGACTACGGTATGGCTCCCGGTGTTAAGAAAACATATCTAAAGCTTTACCGTCAAAACCTTGCAAGGGCTATTGAGCTTTTGGCTGAGGTTGACGACATTGACGAAACAATAAATATAACCAAAGAAGTTATGGCTAAGGCAACGGAAGAAAGCGGTGATAAGCCGTCACTTATGGCAGGGGAAAAGTATGCTAAGGCAGAGCTTCCTTTGCTTACAGAAAAATTCGGCGAAAAGCTTGCTGGCAAAATCCAAAAGTTTGCAAAGAAACACGCTGAAAAGGAAATTGACCGTTCAACATATCAGGCTATGGAGGCGCTTATCCACAACCTTAACACAATGCACTCCCGTGCAGGCGCTCAGATTCCTTTCTCCTCCCTCAACTACGGTACAGACACTTCTCCCGAGGGCAGACTTGTTATCAAAAATATCCTTCTTGCAGAGGACGCAGGTCTTGGCAACGGCGAAACACCGATTTTCCCAATTCATATCTTTAAGGTTAAAGAGGGCATTAACTACAACCCGGGGGACCCAAACTACGATTTGTTCAAACTTGCAATGAAGGTTTCTGCAAAGAGATTGTTCCCGAATTTCAGCTTTATTGACGCACCGTTTAACAAGCAGTATTACAAAGAGGGACACCCTGAAACAGAGTGTGCATATATGGGTTGCCGTACAAGGGTTATGGGCAATGTTTATGACCCCACAAGGGAGATTACCTACGGCAGAGGAAACCTGTCATTTACCTCAATCAACCTACCTCGTCTTGCAATTCTTGCAAACAAGAACATTGACTTCTTCTTTGAACAGCTTGACAGAATGATTGACCTTGTTACAGACCAGCTACTTGAAAGATTTGAAATTCAGTGTCAGAAGAGAGTTCTCAACTATCCTTTCCTTATGGGACAGGGCATTTGGATTGACTCCGAAAAGCTGAACCCTAATGACGAGGTTAGAGAAGTGCTTAAGCACGGTACACTCACCTGTGGATTTATCGGACTTGCGGAGTGCCTAAAGGCTCTCACAGGCAAGCACCACGGCGAAAGTGAAGAAAGTCAGCGACTTGGACTTGAAATTGTTGGCTATATGCGTAAGAAGATGAACGAGGCGTCAGAAAAGTTCGGACTTAACTTCTCTGTTATCGCAACACCTGCCGAGGGTCTTTCAGGCCGTTTTGTAAGAATCGACAAGGAAAAGTTCGGCGTTATTCCTGAAGTTACAGACAGGGATTACTACACAAACTCATTCCATGTTCCTGTTTACTACAACATTTCAGCCTTTGACAAAATCAGAATTGAGGCACCTTATCACAACCTGACAAATGGCGGACATATCAGCTACATTGAGCTTGACGGTGACCCGTCAGAGAATCTTGACGCCTTTG
The DNA here is from genome assembly GCA_051880975.1 of Ruminococcus sp. Taxonomy (GTDB): domain Bacteria; phylum Bacillota; class Clostridia; order Oscillospirales; family Acutalibacteraceae; genus Ruminococcoides. The sequence goes on along the minus strand of JBJEOZ010000239.1, from coordinate 34,228 downwards.
AGTCTGTTATCAGATATATGAAGGAGCAGGGCATTGGCTACGGCTCAATCAACCACCCTGTTGACAGGGACCCTGTTTGCGGACACACAGGAATTATCGGTGATGTTTGTCCAAAGTGTGGCAGAAAAGAGGGCGTTTCAGGTCAGGGCTTTGAGAGAATAAGAAGAATCACAGGCTACCTTGTTGGTACTGTTGACCGCTTTAACAACGCCAAGCGTGCAGAGGTTGAGGATAGGGTTAAGCACAACCTTGCCTGTGACTGCTGTGGCGCTGAAGAGGCTGTATAATGGATGAAAACAAAATTCGCCTTGCAGGTATAATAAGGGAATCCATTGTGGACGGACCGGGAATCAGAATGACAATTTTTACCCAAGGCTGTCCCCACCACTGCAAGGGCTGTCACAATCCTGAAACATGGGACTTTGACAAGGGCTATGACGGAGATATTGAAAAAATATTTGAAACGGCAAAAAAAGACCCGTTATTACAGGGCTTGACCTTTTCGGGAGGGGAACCCTTTGCCCAGGCAACGGTTCTTGCCAAGCTGGGCAAAATGTGTCACGAATACGGTTACAATGTATTCTGCTACACAGGCTACACCTTTGAACAGCTTGTTTCATCCTTTGATACTCACCCGGAATGGAAAGAGCTTTTAGAACAGGTGGATTACCTTGTGGACGGACCCTTTATCCTTGAAGAGAGGAGCCTAATGCTCCACTTTAGAGGCAGTAAAAACCAGCGTTTGCTTGATGTAAAAAAGAGCCTTGAACAGGGAAAGCCTGTTGACGCAGAGGGTATATAATTTTAATTCGATATAAAACGGTCTCCCCGTTTTTATATAATAATTCAGCTAGTTAAAAAGCACGGCTTGTTCCGTGCTTTTTGACTTTTGTCGGGGGATATTTTAGGCATTTTACAGCGGTTTTATCCCGAAAAATGAAAGTATCTGCAAAATAATTCCGCATATTACAGATGCCGAAATTCCGTAAACAAGTACAGGTCCTGCTATAACAAACATTTTTGCACCCATTCCCAGCACAAGACCCTCGCTTTTAAATTCAATAGCGGGGGAGGCAATGGAGTTTGCAAAGCCTGTTATTGGAATAAGAGTACCTGCTCCGCCGTATTTTGCAAGGTTGTCATACCAGCCTATAAAGGTGAGGAGAACACCAAAAAACACTAAAGTAATGGATACAAAGCACCCTGCATCGTCCTTGTTAAAGCCAAGGTACTGATAAAGATTTTGAAAACCCTGACCAATGGTGCAAATGCCTCCTCCAAAAAGAAAAGCCAAAACGCAGTCCTTGAAAATAGGACTGTTATGGCTGTATTTTTTAACTAATTTACTGTACTCTTGTTTAGAAATCATATTATCACCTGTTTTTATCTTACCCAAACGATGATTGATATATGAATTTTGTTTTTCCTATTTCCTTTGACGAATTTTTGTTGTATAATGAAAATGTATAACGCAAAAGAGGAATAATAAATGTATTATCTTGATAACAGTGCAACCACAGTTGTAAGCGAAAATGTTGCAAAAACTGCATATGATATAATGACAAAGAGCTTTGGCAACCCAAGCTCATTGCACAATATGGGGTATGACGCTTCCCTCATTTTAGAAAATGCAAGAAGGGTTATTGCGTCATCCTTAGGAGCAGAGGAAAAGGAGATTTTCTTCAACTCAGGGGGTACAGAGGCAAACAACCTTGCAATTTTTGGGGCGGTTAACGCAAAAAGACGACAGGGCAACAAAATCGTCACAACAGCCTTAGAGCATCCCTCTGTTTTGGAGACGGTTAAGGAGCTGGAAAAACAGGGCTTTCAGGTTGTTTATATAAAGCCTGAAAACGGGGAGATAACACCACAGCAATTTGCCGATGCTATTGACGAAAAAACCATACTTGTTACTGCAATGACGGTGAACAATGAAACAGGACTTGTAATACCGACGGAAAAAATCCCCGCCATAATAAAGAGGAAGAAATCTCCTGCATTATTCCATACGGATTTTGTTCAGGGTTACGGTAAACTAAGCTGTCGAGTTAAGAAAATCGGCTGTGATTTGCTCACAGTGTCAGCCCACAAGGTGCATGGACCAAAGGGTGTGGGAGCCTTGTATGTGAAAAAAGGCACAAGGATTTTGCCGAGAGCCTTTGGAGGAATGCAGGAGGGCAAGCTCCGTCCCGGAACAGAATCATTACCGCTAATCGGGGCATTTTCAAAAGCTGTGGAAGAGTTTAATATAGATGAAAACTACAAAAAGGTAAAAGAATTAAATCAGTATTTGAAAGAAAATTTAGAGGATATTCAGGGAATCGTCACAAACAGCGGTGACTTTCCCTATATAATGAACATATCAACCAACTGTGTTATGAGCCAGACTATGCTTTCATATCTTGCAGATAATTTTGATGTGTGTGTAAGCTCAGGCTCTGCCTGTCACAAGGGTGAGCTTAGCCATGTGCTAAGCGCCTACGGATATGACAACCGAAGAATAAACTCGGCACTGAGAATCAGCTTTTGCGAAAGTAACACAAAAGAAGATGTGGATATGTTTGTAAAGGGCTTAAAGTCAGGACTTGAAAGCCTTGTAAAATTTTAGAAGATTGAGAGAAATAATATGAAAGAAATTGTTTTGATAAAGGTTGGAGAAATTGTACTAAAGGGTCTTAACCGCAAGAACTTTGAAAGTATGCTGATAAAGAATATGAAAAATGCTTTGCGTGGTGCTGACCGGTGCAAAATAACCTCGTCACAGTCAACAATTCGTGTTGAGCCCCTTGATGAGGATGCAGATATTGACGAGATTTGCGAAAGAATAAGCAAGGTTTTTGGCATTGTGGCATTCCACAGGGCGGCTGTTGCCGAGAAAAATATGGACAGCATTACAGAGGTTGCACTAAAATACCTTGAGGAAACCCTTGAGGGTGCATCTACATTTAAGGTAGAGGCAAAGCGTAGCGACAAGAAGTTCCCCCTGAAATCACCTGAAATCTGTCGTGAGTTAGGTGGTATTATTCTGCAAAAACATAACCACCTTTCCGTTGATGTGCACAACCCTGATGTTCAGGTAACTGTTGAGGTGCGTGACCTTGGAGCATATATTCACGCATCTGTAATAAAGGGAGCAGGCGGTGTTCCTGTAGGCTCCAGCGGAAACGGTACAATCCTCATAAGCGGGGGTATTGATTCTCCTGTTGCCGCTTGGATGATGGCAAAGAGAGGCTTAAGGCTTAACGCTGTTCACTTTGCATCCCCTCCCTACACCTCCCAAAGGGCAGAGGATAAGGTTGTAAGACTGCTTAAAAAGGTGTCTGCCTATGCGGGAAACATCACAATGTACACCGTTCCCTTTACCGAAATTCAAGAGAAAATCAAGAACGACTGTCCCGAGGAGCTTTTCACAATTATTATGCGCAGACTGATGATGCAGATTTCCCAAAGGATTGCCAAGGACACAAACAGCTCCTGCCTTATAACAGGAGAAAGTCTTGGTCAGGTTGCCTCCCAAACAATGCCCGCCATTGTAACAACAGACGAGGCATCGGATATGGTGGTGTTCAGACCTCTTATCGGTATGGATAAAGAGGAGATTATAAGAATCTCCCGAAAAATTGATACATTCGATATTTCTATTGAACCATATGAGGATTGCTGTACAGTATTTACGCCAAAGCACCCAAGGACAAAACCTGTGCTAAAGTATGTTAAAGAGGCTGAGGAAAAAGCCGGTTTTGATGAAATGATAGAAAGGGCAGTAAGTAACCTTAAGATAACAAACATTACCCCGTAATACCCATTAATTTTGTGGAGATGCAAAATGAAGATACTTTTACTTCTCAATGAAGAAATACAAGTGAATATGCGTACTCCTGTGCTGAAAGAGGCTCAAAATGTTACAGAGGGCTTTGACTTTACCTACGAGATAAACCCAAAGTGCCTGAAAAAAGCAGTTAAGGAGCTTTTTGAAAGGGAAGAAACCATTGAGCAGATTGTCACAAAAGGCTTTTGTTCAACGGAACGAAAGTTTAGGTGCGTTTATGCAGACACCATAGATTTTCTTGAAAAAAGGCTGAACAAGAACAGAGAGGGACTTCCCAAAGAGCAGGAAATAGAGAAGAAAACCTTTGAAATTTCAGACAAGGACAAGGAACTGCTGAATAAAAAGGATGTCACAAAGTTAGAGGTGGCATTTGCAAAGTTTAAGCCAAAGATAAAGTCCCTTGCCTTTGGCATCAAGGCAAGGTGGAAGTACCTTAGGGAAAAAACTTACCATATGAAGAAAATCCCTGTCTATACCACACAGTACGGTTTTGTCTTTAGCGCCGACTCCGTTGATTTCCTTGCACTGGAAAATGTTGACAAGGATAGCTTGTGTTCTGCCAATAAAATATTGCAGGAGAAAAAATCCTCCTGTGAGCCTTTTATTGTGAGGGAATACGACAGCAAAAGTAAAAGATTTATCAAGGGATACATACCTCTGCTCACTGACGACAGACGAGAGGTTATCCGCAAAACTGTTCGAAATGTTGCAGTTGTTGTGTTTGTTGTTGCCGGTGTTTATCTTCTTTACAACAGCGTTTATAAGTCTGCGGAAAACACAGCAATTCAGTCGGAAATTCAGTCCATTTACTATGACGGAGATACCTCAAAAAATGTAAAAGAAGAGGACAAAATTAAAAACTTCAAAAAGCTGAAAAAAATTAACAGCGAAATTGTAGGTTGGATAAATGTTCCCCACACCAAAATAGATTACCCTGTGCTTTACCACAAGGGCGATACCCTGGACAGCCAGTATTACCTTTACAACAATTACGAGAAAAACTACTCGGAATACGGAAGTATTTTCATCGACTTCCGTTGTCAGCAGGGTGAAAAAAGCAAAAATGTTGTTATGCACGGACACCATATGATGGACGGCAGTATGTTCTCCAATCTGCTGAAATACGGAAAAACCTCTATTGATATGGATTTTTACAAGAAGAGTCCAACCGTAACCTTTACAACTCCTGATGCAGGGGAGTCTGTTTACAAGATTATTTCTGTGTTCAAGACAACAGGTGACAAAAATCATCCCGACTACTTTAACTATATGCAGGGTGACTTTTCAAGCAATGCAGAGTTTATGAACTTTGTTTATAATGTAAGGGCAAGGTCACTTGTTAATACAGATGTTGATGTTAACGAAAAGGATAAGCTGATAACACTTTCCACCTGTTCCTACGAGGTGCACGACAATTACAGAACTGTTGTTGTAGCCCGAAAAACCCGTACAGGGGAAAGCGAAAAGGTGAATGTTGCAAATGCAGAAAAGAACAAGCACCCATATTTCCCATCTGACTACTACTATCGCTTTGGCGGTACACAGCCAAAGCTGACATCCTTTAAGACAGAGTACAAAAAGGGCAATATAGACTGGTACGACGGCGGTGGAAATCTTAAGGGAAGTCAAAGGCTGACAGGAGGTAAATTTGTAGAGGACAGAACCACCACGACCACCACAGAGTCCTCCTCAACAAAAAACAGCAAAACCTCCACCACAAAGAATACTAAGCCAAGCACCAAAAAGACCTCCACAACAAAGGCTACAAAGCCGGCAACGAAGTACTACACAGTTAAATTCCTAAATGCCGGTGGAAAGACCATAAAAACCCAAAGGGTTAAAGAGGGTAGCTCTGCCTCAGCACCGTCAGCACCTCAAAAGACTGCAACCTACAACTACAAGTATGTATTTACAGGTTGGGATAAATCCTACAAGAATGTGCACAGCAATTTGACTGTAAAGCCACTTTACAAATCAATTAAGCGTGTACACCCTACAAAACCAACTGCTACAAAGCCTAAAACAACAACCCAAAAGACTACTACTCAAAAGCCAACTCAAACCCACACCACCGTACCTCAAACTACGGAGGAAGTGACAGAAGGCAATTTAGAAAACAGGGAGGAATGACAAAATGAAATGTGATGTGATTTTTTACCTTGCAAAAAAGACTGCCCTGTGTCAAAAAAAGTTAGGTGAAATGCTGACTGGCAGAGGATATGAGCTAAACACGGTAACAGCATCAACCTCGCCCCAAAGCCTTGGTATGCAGCTTACAGACGACCTAAACTGCGTAAACCTTGTTTTCATAGTGGGGGGACTTAGGGATAATGACATAAGGGGAATTTCAAATGTTTTTTCAAAGGCACTTGCAAATTCCTCCACAGGTATTATCCCAAAAAGGCTGAAAAACGAAGTAGGACTTTTTGACGGATATATTTTAAGGAGTGGAAAGCAGACAATCATCTGTATTCCCGACACCCCAAAGGAGATTGAAAGCGTTTTAAACGAACCTCTTTTAAACTATCTTGACAGGATATATTTTTAATTTGCCAACATATAAATAAAAGTTAAAACTAACAACACTACCGGGTGTGTAGTAAAGGTCAAAAAATTAGCCTTTCAAAGTGAAAAATGCTTTGAAAGGCTGTTTTTATGGAAAAAAATAAAGATTTTTGCTTCTTTTGCAAAAATCCCTTGACTTTAGTACAAAACTCCTGTATAATGTTTTGGCATAATATTATGAGGTACTATCGCTTTTACCCTCTTTTATGGGTGAATATTACCACAAGTTTTTTTAAATGTCAAGTGGCAATATTTAAGGATTTAGATAGCAAATGGTACTTGCATAGCAAATATATATGGCAAATATACAGAAGGAGTGAACTAAAGTGGTAGATGTCAAACCAGTTAAGCTTGGCAGAAACGAAAGAATGTCTTTTGGCAAGATTGATGAAGTTATCCCAATGCCTCATCTTCTTGATATTCAAAAGAAGTCTTACCAGTGGTTCCTAAATGAAGGACTTAGGGAAGTTTTTAAAGATGTTTCGGGCATAACCGACTACACAGGCAACCTTGTTCTTGATTTTATGGATTACGAGCTGGATGTTGATAAGCCAAACTATTCAGTTATTGAATGTAAAGAAAGAGATGCCACATACTCGGCACCGCTTAGAGTAACTGCAAGACTGCTGAATAAGGAAACAGGGGAGATTAAGGAATCCAATGTGTTTATGGGTAACTTCCCTCTTATGACCGACAGCGGTACTTTTGTTATCAACGGTGCAGAGAGAGTTATTGTTTCTCAGCTTGTCAGAAGCCCGGGTGTTTACTACAAAATGGAGCATGACAAAACAGGTAAGGAGCTTTACTCCTCCACAGTCATTCCTAACCGTGGTGCTTGGCTTGAATACGAAAACGACATCAACGATGTTTTCTATGTTCGTATTGACAAGAACAGAAAAATCCCTATCACTGTTTTCATCCGTGCTCTTATCGGTCTTGAGGCTTTGCTTAAGGATAAGGAAGAAAAGGAACTAAACGGTGAAAAGTGGGGCGTTGAGGACGTTGACTTAACCGTAATCGGTAAGGACGGGGAAATCGTTGATATCTTCGACTTGGACGACAGAATCAAGGCAACTATCGAAAAGGATACTACCACCAATGCTGAAGAAGGTCTTTTGGAGGTTTACAAAAAGCTCAGACCATCTGAGCCTCCAACAGTAGAATCAGCAATGACTCATCTTACAAATCTGTTCTTTGACGACAGAAGATATGATATGTCAAGAGTGGGCAGGTATAAATATAACAAAAAGCTGGGTATTTCTCAGCGTTTGGCAGGACAGACTCTTGCTTCTCCTATTGCAAACCCAAGAACAGGAGAGGTTATGGCACTTGCAGATGAGGTTGTTACAAGAGAAAAGGCTATGGAAATTGAGGATGCAGGCGTAGCCCTTGCATTTGTCAAGAGAGATGACGGAACTCCTGTAAGAATTATCTCAAACGGTATGGTTGACATCAGCAAGTATGTTGACTTTGACGCCGACACAGAGTGCGGTCTTAACGAAAAGGTAAGAGCTACTGTACTGTTCCCGATTTTAGACGAATGTGAAAGTGAGGAGGAGCTTAAGGAAATTCTTGCAGAAAGCAAGGCAGAGCTTATTCCAAACTACATTACCATTGACGATATATTTGCTACAATTAACTATATGAACACCCTTGCACAGGGCATTGGTGTAACTGATGATATTGACCACCTTGGCAACAGAAGAATCCGCTGTGTAGGCGAACTTCTTCAAAATCAGTTCAGAATCGGCTTTAGCCGTCTTGAAAGAGTTATCAGAGAGAGAATGACACTCCAGGCACAGGACCCTGAGGCACTTTCTCCTAACACACTTATAAATATCAGACCTGTAACAGCTGCTATCAAGGAATTCTTCGGTAGTTCTCCGCTGTCACAGTTTATGGACCAGAACAACCCTCTTGCAGAGCTTACTCACAAGAGAAGACTTTCTGCCCTTGGTCCCGGCGGTCTTTCCAGAGATCGTGCAGGATTTGAGGTTCGAGATGTTCACTACACACACTACGGTCGTATGTGTCCTATCGAAACTCCTGAAGGACCTAACATCGGACTTATCTCCTACCTTGCAACCTTTGCCAAGATTAACGAGTATGGATTTATTGAAGCTCCATACAGAAAGATTGACAAGGCAACCGGTACAGTTACAGACGAAGTTGTATATATGACAGCTGATGTTGAGGACGAATATACCGTTGCACAGGCTAATGAGCCTTTGGACGAAAACGGACGCTTTGTGAACAAAAAGGTTGTCGGCAGATGCAAGGAAGAATTTGTTGAACTTCCACCTGAACAGTTTGACTTTATGGATATTTCTCCAAAGATGGTTGTTTCTGTTGCTACATCCCTTATTCCGTTCCTTGAAAACGACGACGCAAACCGTGCTTTGATGGGTGCCAACATGCAGCGTCAGGCTGTTCCGCTCCTTGTTACCGAGTCACCAATCGTTGGTACCGGTATGGAGTACAAGGCAGGCGTTGACTCAGGAGTTTGTGTTCTTGCCGAGGAGGACGGTGTTGTTCTCAGCGTTTCCGCAGACAACATCTGTGTTCAGTACGACAGCGGAAGAATTCAGACCTTTGACATTATCAAGTTCCTTCGCTCCAACCAGAGTACCTGTATCAACCAGATTCCTGTTGTCGACAGAGGTCAAAGAGTTAAGAAGGGCGAGGTTCTTGCAGACGGTCCTGCAACTGATAACGGTGAGCTTGCCCTTGGTAAGAATGCCCTTATCGGCTTTATGACTTGGGAAGGTTATAACTACGAGGATGCTGTTCTCATCAACGAAAAAATTGTTCGTGATGATGTTTACACATCTATTCATATAGAAGAACACGAAACAGAAGCCCGTGACACCAAGCTGGGTGCCGAGGAAATCACCCGTGATATTCCAAATGTGGGCGAGGATATGCTCAAGGATTTGGACGAGAACGGTATTATCCACATTGGTGCCGAGGTTCGCTCCGGAGATATTCTTGTTGGTAAGGTAACTCCAAAGGGTGAAACAGAGCTTACAGCTGAGGAAAGACTCCTTCGTGCTATCTTTGGCGAAAAGGCAAGAGAAGTAAGAGATACCTCCCTCAGAGTACCTCACGGTGAATGCGGTATCGTTGTTGATGTTAAGGTGTTCACCCGTGAAGACAGCGCATCTGAATTACAGCCCGGCGTAAACAAGGTTGTTCGTGTTTACCTTGCACAGAAGAGAAAAATCTCTGTTGGTGACAAGATGGCCGGTCGTCACGGTAACAAGGGTGTTGTTTCAAGAATTCTTCCACAGGAGGATATGCCATTCCTACCTGACGGTACACCTCTTGACATCGTTCTTAACCCTCTTGGCGTTCCATCCCGTATGAACATCGGTCAGGTACTTGAGGTTCACCTTGGCTACGCTGCTAAGGCTCTGGGCTGGAAGATTATGACCCCTGTATTTGACGGCGCTCACGAGCAGGATATTTTCCAGTGCTTAAAGGACGCAGGATACAGCGAGGACGGTAAGACATGGCTTGTTGACGGTAGAACAGGTGAAAGATTTGACAACCCTGTTACCGTTGGATATATGTACTACTTAAAGCTCCATCACCTTGTTGATGATAAGATTCACGCCCGTTCCACAGGTCCATACTCACTTGTTACACAACAGCCTTTGGGCGGTAAAGCTCAGTTCGGCGGACAGCGTTTCGGTGAAATGGAAGTTTGGGCACTTGAGGCTTACGGTGCAGCCTATACACTTCAGGAAATCCTCACCGTTAAGTCCGATGACGTTGTTGGACGAGTTAAGACCTACGAGTCAATCGTTAAGGGTCAGAACATCCCAACTCCGGGTATTCCTGAATCCTTTAAGGTGCTTATCAAGGAGCTTGAGTCACTTGCTCTTGATGTTAAGGTGCTTGACGAAAACCAAAACGAAATCGACCTTAAGCAGGAGTTTGACGACGACGATATTCCTGTTGCAGACAACAGCGAAACCCTTGAAGAGGACGAGGTTATGAACACTATGGACGGCTTTGTTCTTGATGAGGATTCCGAAGAGGGTAATATGTTTGATGAAAAGTCAATCGTAGAGGATTCTGACGATATGTTGGAGTTTGACGACTACGGTTCAGACGAATTTTAAGAAGGAGGCAATTTATAATGGAAAACAATGTATTTGATTCAATTAAAATAGGTCTTGCCTCCCCTGACCGTATCAGAGAATGGTCATACGGTGAAGTAAAGAAACCTGAAACAATAAATTACAGAACACTTAAGCCGGAGAGAGATGGTCTTTTCTGCGAAAGAATTTTCGGACCTACAAAGGACTGGGAATGTCACTGCGGAAAGTACAAGAAAATCCGTTTTAAGGGCAAGGTTTGTGACAGATGCGGCGTTGAGGTTACAAGATCCAAGGTTCGTCGTGAAAGAATGGGTCACATTGAACTTGCAGCCCCTGTTTCCCACATTTGGTACTTTAAGGGTATTCCTTCAAGAATTTCCCTTATGCTTGATATTTCTCCAAAATCCTTGGAGCAGGTTCTCTATTTTGCATCCTATATCGTAATTGATCCCGGCGATGCAAGAGAAATCACAAAGATGCAGATTCTCTCTGAAACTGAGTACAGAGATTTGTACGAAAAGTACGAGGACGACTTCAAAGCAGGTATGGGTGCCGAGGCAATCAAGGAATTACTTTCCGAGATTGATTTGGATCAGCTTTCTGCCCAGATTAACGAAGACCTTGAGGGCGCATCAGGTCAGAAGAGAATCAGACTTTTAAAGAGGTTGGAGGTTGTTGAATCCTTCCGTCAATCAGGCAACAGACCTGAATGGATGATTCTTGATGTTGTTCCTGTTATTCCACCTGACATCAGACCAATGGTACAGCTTGACGGTGGCCGTTTTGCAACATCAGACCTTAACGACCTTTACAGACGAGTTATTAACAGAAACAACCGTCTTGCAAGACTTCTTGAGCTTGAAGCTCCCGACATTATTATCAGAAACGAAAAGAGAATGCTCCAGGAGGCTGTTGACTCACTTATTGACAACGGCAGAAAGGGCAGACCTGTTACAGGTCCTAACAACCGTGCACTTAAGTCACTTTCCGATATGCTTAAGGGTAAGCAGGGAAGATTCCGTCAGAACCTTCTTGGTAAGCGTGTTGACTACTCCGGTCGTTCAGTTATCGTTGTCGGTCCTGAGCTTAAGATGTACCAGTGCGGTCTTCCAAAGGAAATGGCTCTTGAGCTGTTCAAACCATTTGTTATGAAACGCCTTGTTGAAACAAAGGCAGTTGTAAATATTAAAGCCGCAAGAAAGGCTGTTGAAAGAGCAAAGCCTGAGGTTTGGGATGCACTTGAGGTTGTTATCAAGGGTCACCCTGTTCTCCTTAACCGTGCACCTACACTTCACAGACTTGGTATTCAGGCATTTGAGCCTGTACTTGTTGAGGGTAGAGCACTTAAGCTTCATCCTCTTGTATGTACAGCCTACAACGCCGACTTTGACGGCGACCAGATGGCTGTTCACGTTCCTCTTTCAGCAGAGGCACAGGCAGAGGCAAGGTTCCTTATGCTTGCAGCCGGTAACCTGTTAAAGCCTTCCGACGGACGTCCTGTTTGTGTTCCTACACAGGATATGATTCTCGGTTCCTACTACCTCACACTTGATAAGGACGGAGAAAAGGGCGAAGGCAAGATATTCCGTGATGTAAACGAGGCTATGATGGCTTATCAGACAGGTGTTCTCACACTTCACTCAAAGATTAAGGTGAGAATGTCCAAGGAAATCAACGGAGTAACAGAACACGGCATCATTGATACAACCGTGGGTAAAATTATCTTCAACAATCCTATTCCACAGGATTTGGGATTTGTTGACAGAAGTGTTGACGAAAATAAATTCAAGCTTGAAATTGACTTCTTGGTGGGCAAAAAGCAGTTGGGTCAGATTATTGACGCCTGCATCAGAGTTCACGGTACAGATGTAACCGCAAGAGTTCTTGACGATATTAAGTCACAGGGCTACAAATATTCCACAAGAGGCGCTATTACAGTTGCTGTTTGTGACGCAAAAATCCCACCTGAAAAGGGCGAAATCATAGCAAACGCCGAGGCACAGATTGATGAAATCCGCAACGAATACCTAATGGGCTTCCGTTCTGATGACGAGCGTTATCAGGATGTTCTCAAGGTATGGGAAAAAGCAACAGATGATGTTACAGCAAAACTTCAGGGCAACCTTGACAAGTTCAACCCAATCTATATGATGGCTGACTCCGGTGCCCGTGGTAGTATGTCACAGATTCGTCAGCTTGCCGGTATGCGTGGACTTATCGCCAACACATCAGGTAAAACTATCGAAATCCCAATCAGAGCTAACTACCGTGAGGGTCTAAACATTATGGAATACTTTATTTCCTCCCGTGGTGCTCGTAAGGGTCTTGCAGATACAGCTCTGCGTACTGCCGACTCAGGTTACCTTACAAGAAGACTTGTTGATGTTTCTCAGGATGTTATCATTCGTGAGGACGACTGCGGAACTGACGAAGGTCTTGAAATTTTCGATATTAAGGCAGGTAACAATGTTATTGAAGGTCTTAAGGAAAGACTTATCGGCAGATACCTTGTTCACGACTTCTGTGACGGGGACGGCAATGTTCTTGTTTCCAAGGACAAGATGATGGGCGAGGACGACGCTGACATCATTATCAACGCAGGTGTTGAGAAGATTGAAATCAGAAGTATCCTTGGCTGTCACGCAAAGCACGGTGTTTGTAAGAAGTGCTATGGTTCCAACCTTGCAAACGGTCAGCCTGTTACTGTTGGTGAGGCTGTTGGTATTATCGCAGCTCAGTCTATCGGTGAACCGGGTACTCAGCTTACAATGAGAACCTTCCATACCGGTGGTGTTGCATCTGCTGAAGATATTACACAGGGTCTTCCAAGAGTTGAAGAGCTGTTCGAGGCTCGTAAGCCTAAGTCACTTGCAATCATTTCCGAGATTGACGGTGAGGTTAGATTTGAGGAAATCAAAAATAACCGTCACGCAGTTATCTATAATAAGGAAACAGGTGAAGAAAGACAGTACCTCATTCCTTTCGGATTCCGAGTTAAGGTTGAAGAGGGTCAGGTTATCAAAGCCGGTGACAAGATTACCGACGGTGCAGTTAACCCTGCCGATATACTTGAAATTTTGGGACCGAAGGCTGTTCAGGACTACCTTATCTCCGAAGTACAGTCAACATACCGTTTACAGGGTGTTGACATCAACGATAAGCACATTGAGGTTATCGTTCGTCAGATGATGAAGAAGGTTAAGGTTGAGGACGCAGGCTCTACAAGCTTCTTAGCCGGTCAGAACTATGACCGCAACGAGGTTATCTACGAGAATAAGAAGATTCAACAGAGAATCGAAAACGGTGAAGAGGGTCTTAAGAAGGCTACCTACACACAGCTTCTCCTTGGTATTACCAAGGCAGCCCTTGCAACAGATTCCTTCCTTTCCGCAGCATCATTCCAGGAAACAACAAGAGTTCTTACAGACGCTGCAATCAAGGGCAAGGTTGACCCACTTGTTGGTCTTAAGGAAAATGTTATCATCGGTAAGCTTATTCCTGCAGGTACAGGTATGCACAAGTACAACGGTGTTGAGCTGGAGGAAAACTACATTCAGCCACAGTCAACACAGCAGTTTGAATAATAAACCGAATATAAGTAAAAAATCCGTTGGATTATTCCGGCGGATTTTTTTGCCTATGGGCAAAAAATCTGACTGCACCATCTGTATAAATGATTTATTCAGTATTTTTCTAAAAAAATAGAAAAAATCCCGTAAAATCCTTGTAAAATTATAAAAATAATTGTTGACAAAGTTGTAACAGTTGTGATAAACTTGAAGAAGCGTGGAATGGGATAATTGCGTCCGTTTGGACAACCTTTCCTGCTTTCCCACATGGGAATATCGGTAAAACCGAAATAACTAAAGAAGGAGGAAAATAATGCCAACATTTAACCAGCTTGTTCGCAAGGGTAGAGAAGTTACTGAAAAGAAGGCAAAGGCACCTGCTCTCTTAAAGGGTTGGAACTCACAGAAGAGAGTTGCTACAAACAATGCTTCCCCACAGAAGAGAGGCGTATGTACCAAAGTGTCAACTGCTACACCTAAGAAGCCTAACTCAGCTCTGAGAAAGATTGCCAGAGTAAGACTTTCTAACGGTATTGAAGTTAGTTCCTATATCCCCGGCGTAGGTCACAATCTTCAGGAGCACTCAGTTGTTCTTATTCGTGGTGGCCGTGTAAAGGACCTTCCTGGTGTTCGTTACCATATCGTTCGTGGCACACTTGATGCTCAGGGCGTTGCTAACAGAAATCAGGCTCGTTCAAAGTATGGCGCAAAGCGTCCAAAAGCAGGTAAATAAGGAATTGACAAATAACCCATAAAAAGTTTATTAGTTACTGCATATGCAGAGCTTTATATATATTATAGATAGTATAGAGTCTGTATTGGCAGTACGGGAGTTTGTCGCTTTCGAGTACCTATGATATCTCAAATATTGTGAAGGAGGGAAGTAAAGTGCCAAGAAGAGGCTCAATCGCAAAACGTGATGTTTTGCCAGACCCAATGTATAATTCAAAGTTAGTTACCCGTCTAATCAACAACATTATGCTTGACGGTAAGAAGGGTGTTGCACAGAAGATTGTTTACGGTGCATTTGACATCATTCAGGAAAAGACAGGTAAAGACCCACTGGAAACCTTTGAAGCCGCTATGGAAAATGTTATGCCGGTTCTCGAAGTTAAGGCTCGCCGTGTAGGTGGTGCTACTTATCAGGTTCCAATGGAAGTTAGACCGGAGAGAAGACAGACACTCGGTCTTCGCTGGATCACAGCATATTCCAGAAATCGTTCCGAAAGAACAATGAAGGAAAGACTTGCCGGTGAAATCCTCGATGCCATCAACAGCACAGGCGGTGCATTTAAGAAGCGTGAAGATACTCACAAGATGGCAGAAGCTAACAAGGCTTTCGCACATTACAGATGGTAATGTAAAAGTCGCTTAGCAAAAAATATTAAATAAAGGAGGATAATTATGGCTAGACAGGTCTCACTTGAAATGACAAGAAATATCGGTATCATGGCTCACATTGACGCCGGTAAAACTACTACTACTGAAAGAATTCTGTACTATACAGGTATTAACCATAAGATTGGTGAAACTCATGATGGCGCTGCTACCATGGACTGGATGGTTCAGGAGCAGGAGCGTGGTGTAACAATCACATCTGCTGCTACAACATGCTTCTGGAAGAAACATCGTATCAACATCATCGACACACCTGGCCACGTTGACTTTACAGCTGAGGTTGAGCGTTCACTCCGTGTTCTCGACGGTTCAGTTACAGTTCTCTGTGCTAAGGGTGGCGTTGAGCCACAGTCTGAAACAGTTTGGAGACAGGCTGATAACTATAAGGTTCCAAGAATGGCTTATGTCAACAAGATGGACATTATGGGTGCAGACTTCTACAGAGTTGTTGAAATGATGAAGGAAAGACTCAGCTGTAACGCAGTTCCAATTCAGCTTCCTATCGGCTCTGAGGACGAGTTTAAGGGAATCATCGACCTTGTTACAATGAAGGCAGAGGTTTACTATGACGACCTCGGCGAAGATGTAAGAGAGGAAGAAATTCCTGAGGATATGAAGGAGCTTGCTGAAAAGTATCACGAACAGCTCATTGACGCTGTTGCCGAGCAGGACGACGCTCTTATGGAAAAATATTTCGAGGGCGAAGAGCTTACAGTAGAGGAAATCAAAGCTACTATTCGTAAGGCAACCATCGCTAACGATATGGTTCCTGTTACTTGCGGTACTTCTTACCGTAACAAGGGTGTTCAGCTCTTGCTTGACGCCATTGTTGACTATATGCCTGCACCGGTTGACATCCCTGCTATCAAGGGTATCAACCCGGACACAGAGGAAGAGGACGAAAGACATTCTTCCGACGATGAGCCATTTGCAGCTCTTGCATTTAAGATTGCAACTGACCCATATGTTGGTAAGCTCTGCTTCTTCAGAGTTTATTCCGGCGTAGTTAACGCAGGTCAAACTGTTTACAATGCATCAAAGGATAAGAACGAAAGACTTGGTCGTATCCTTCAGATGCACGCAAACAACAGAAAAGATATTGACACAGTTTATTCCGGTGATATTGCCGCTGCTGTTGGTCTTAAGAACACAACAACAGGTGATACACTTTGTGACGAAAAGCACCCAATCATCCTTGAGTCTATGGAATTCCCAGAGCCTGTTATCAGGGTTGCTATTGAACCTAAGACAAAAGCAGGTCAGGAAAAGATGGGTATTGCTCTTGCAAAGCTTGCAGAAGAAGACCCAACATTCAAGGCTTACACAGATGACGAAACCGGTCAGACAATCATTGCCGGTATGGGTGAGCTTCACCTTGAAATTATCGTTGACAGACTTCTCCGTGAATTTAAGGTAGAGGCTAACATCGGTGCTCCACAGGTTGCTTACAAAGAAACAATCCGTAAGGATGCCGACGTTGATATGAAATATGCTCGTCAGTCCGGTGGTAAAGGTCAGTACGGTCATGTTAAGATTCGTGTTTCACCAAACCCAGGCAAGGGCTACGAGTTTGTTAACTCCATTGTTGGTGGTGCTATTCCTAAGGAATACATCCCTGCTGTTGACCAAGGTATCCAGGGCGCAATGCTCTCCGGTGTACTTGCCAACTACAATGTTGTTGACTGTAAGGTTGAGCTTTACGATGGTTCTTACCACGAAGTTGACTCATCCGAAATGGCATTTAAGATTGCCGGTTCTATGGCATTCAAGGAAGCTATGAGAAAGGCTGATCCTGTTCTTCTTGAACCACTTATGAAGGTTACAGTTATTGTACCTGAGGAGTATATGGGCGATGTTATCGGCGACCTTAACTCACGTCGTGGTCAGATTCAGGGTATGGAGGCTGTTGGTAACGCACAGCGTATCAACTCTCATGTTCCACTTTCTGAAATGTTCGGTTATGCTACTGATATGCGTTCCAAGACACAGGGCCGTGGTCAGTATGTAATGGAACCTGACACATATCAGGAAGTTCCAAAGTCTATTGCCGAAGAAATTATGTCAAAGCGTAAAAAGACTGAGGACTAATTAGGTAAATCACCTAAAATACTGAATTATTCAGTAAAACCTATTGCAATTTTATAAAAAAATTGATAGAATAAAAATAACCAAGATTTTAATCTAAGGAGGATTATAAAAATGGCAAGAGAAAAGTTTGAAAGAAATAAGCCACATGTAAACATTGGTACTATCGGTCACGTTGACCACGGTAAGACTACACTTACAGCTGCTATCACAAAGGTTCTTAACCTTAACGGTGAGGCAGATTTCGTTGATTACGCTAATATCGATAAGGCTCCTGAAGAGAGAGAAAGAGGTATTACAATCAACACAGCTCACGTTGAATATGAGACAGCTAACCGTCACTATGCACACGTTGACTGCCCGGGCCATGCTGACTATGTTAAGAATATGATCACTGGTGCTGCTCAGATGGACGGCGCTATCCTCGTTGTTTCTGCTGCTGATGGTCCTATGCCACAGACAAGAGAGCACATCCTTCTTTCCCGTCAGGTTGGCGTTCCTTACATTGTTGTATTTATGAACAAGACTGACCAGGTTGACGACGAAGAGCTTCTCGAACTCGTAGAGATGGAAATTCGTGACCTTCTTAATGAGTATGAGTTCCCTGGCGACGACACACCAATCATCAAGGGTTCTGCTTATGTTGCACTTCAGAGCACATCAACTGATGCTAATGCTCCTGAGTATCAGTGCATCCACGAGCTTATGGCTGCTGTTGACGAATTCATCCCAACTCCTGAGAGAGATTCCGACAAGCCATTCATTATGCCTGTTGAAGACGTATTCACAATCACAGGTCGTGGTACAGTTGCTACAGGTAGAGTTGAAAGAGGTCGTATCAACGTTAACGAAGAAGTTGAAATCGTTGGTCTTACAGACGATATCCGTAAGGTTGTTGTTACAGGTCTTGAAATGTTCAGAAAGTCACTTGACTATGCAGAGTGCGGCGATAACGTAGGTGCACTTCTCAGAGGTGTTCAGAGAACTGAAATCGAAAGAGGTCAGGTTCTTGCAAAGCCAGGCTCAATCAAGCCACATAAGGCATTCAGCGGTCAGGTTTACGTTCTTACAAAGGACGAAGGCGGCCGTCATACACCATTCTTCAACAACTATCGTCCACAGTTCTACTTCAGAACAACAGACGTTACAGGTACAATTTCTCTTCCAGAGGGCACAGAAATGTGTATGCCTGGTGATAACGTTGAAATGGCTGTTGAGCTTATCACTCCTATCGCTATCGAAGAGGGTCTTCGTTTCGCTATCCGTGAAGGCGGTAGAACAGTTGGTTCAGGTGCTGTTACAGCTATCAACGAATAATTATAAGATATAATTTATAGTTATTGCATAAATTATCCCCTGTCTTTTGACAGGGGATTTTTGCGTTTTAAGCGAAAACAATAAAATTTCAAAATTTTGTCCCATTTTTCGGTTTTTAATTGTTGTATATAGTGAAAGGGATAGATTTCCCTGTATTCAGATTATACTATAATAATTATGGAGGGATTTTAATGAAAGCAACAAGAATTATAAGTGTTATTTTGACCTTGTTGATAATCTGTTCTGCTCTTACAGGGGTTTCAGTATTTGCAGTGGAAACTAATACAGAGGGAAGTACCAAAGATATAAAAACTGTGGGTGATAGTGCTAATACAAAGAGTGTATCATCAAAAACATCAGGTACAACAGGCGACTGCGTGTGGAAATATAACTCAACTTCAAAAACCCTAACCATATCAGGTAACGGAGAGATGAAAGACTATTCCGAAGAGGTTTCTTCCCCATGGCAGAAATATGGCAATAGTATCGAAAAAGTTGTTATTGAAAAGGGTGTTACAAATATAGGTAATTACGCATTTGATTTGTGTGGTAAATTACTCAATGTAATTATACCCTCCGGTGTGACAAGTATCGGTGACGGTGCTTTTAGTTATTGCAGATGTTTATCGAATATTGTAATTCCTGATGGGGTGGTAAGCATAGGTGTGAGTGCATTTCAAGATTGCACAAGCTTAAAAAGTATAATAATTCCTGATGGGGTAGTAAGCATAGGTGTGAGTGCATTTCAAGATTGTACAAGTTTAAAAAGTATAATAATTTCCGATGCTGTTACAGAGCTTGGTGCATCTGCATTTAGTGATTGTAAAAACTTATCCGGTGTTACAATAGGTAACGGTGTAACAGAGATAGAATGGCGTACCTTTTCCGGTTGTACAAGTTTATCCAAAGTAAAATTGGGTAACAATGTTACAAAAATAGGTGGCTATGCATTTGAAAATTGCAAAAGATTGTCCTCTATTACACTACCTGACAACCTGAATACTATTGGAAAGGATGCTTTTACTAATACCGGATGTTACAATAATCATCCTGACGGAGTTGTCTATATAGATAAGTGGGTTATTGGTTATAAAGGTACAATGCTCCAAAAGACCATTATAGAACTAAAGGATGGAGTAGTTGGAATTGCTGAATCTGCTTTCCTTGAACAAAATAATCTTGTGGGGATTAAAATGCCGGATAGTGTTACGTCAATATGCTATAAAGCCTTTGAAAAATGCCCAGGATTAAAGGAAGTCAAATTTTCAAACAGCGTCACGAATATTGGAATGTATGCTTTTGAGTATTGCAGAAGTCTAATGGATATTACAATTCCGGATAGTGTAGTAGAAATCGGTTCAAATGCATTTTATTATACCGGTTATTTCAATAGTCAGCCTGACGGAGTTGTGTATATAGATGATTGGGCTGTAGGGTACAAAGGCGATATGCCCCGGAATACATTTATTAAATTGAGATACGGTATAAAACACTTGGCAAATAATTTTTTAAGTGATAAAAGAAATCTTACCCGAATAGAAATCCCCGACACTGTGGAAAGCATCGGAAGTGAGGCTTTTATGTGTTGTACAGGATTATATGAAATAAAGATTCCAAACAGTGTTACAAGGATTGAATCCGACGCATTCTGTGGTTGTACCGGCTTATTGTCAGTAACAATAGGCAGTAATGTAAATAGTATTGAAAATAGCGCATTTTTTAATTGCAAAAATCTATTAAGTATTACAATCCCTGATAATGTAACAGAATTTGGTGATATGGCTTTTGGTTACTATCATCATTATTATGATAATGTTGATAAACCTGTTGTAGGATTTACCATATACGGCAACGGAAATTCAAAAGCACAGGAGTATGCAAAGAAGAATAACTTGCGCTATGTGATTTTAAACGGTGAAAGAAAAAATCAAAAAGTGATTATTGATAAGGCTGATTATTATATTACAATGGATGAACCTCTTACTCTCTATGCCAGCGCAACTACAACCCGCACATTTGTAAGCTTAGACCGGGATGTGGTGGAAATTTCCCGAAACGGCATTGTAAAAACAACAGGTGCCGGTACTGCAACAATTATAATAGGAGCAAAGGAAACCAAGGAGTATAATTTTGCCTTTGCAACAATGAAAGTAACAGTGAGTAAGGGGACGCAAGAAATAACAAATGTCAGAGGGCAGTATATTAAAACAGCAAATTCCAGCTTTACCGTTCATCCAATGGCAAAGTCAAGGCTGACCTACACAAGCAGTAATAAAGATGTTGCAGTTGTATACTCAACGGGTGAAATTATTGTTAAGAAAGGCGGATATGCTTACATCACAGTTAAGGCTATTGAAAACAGAGGTTACTATTCAAGTGAATTTAGGACAAAAATAATATCTGCACCAAGGTGTTTTACATCAAAGGATGTGTCAAAGATAAAAAAGATAGGCAAAACAAAAGCCAAAATCACTTGGAAAGCCCTCGCCGGTGCAAGTGGTTACACAGTACAGTATGCCACAAACAAAAGTTTCAAGGGTGCAAAGACTGTGAAATGCAGTAAAAAGTCAGCTACCCTCACAAAGCTTAAAAAGGGCAAAACCTACTATGTAAGGATCAATGCATACACCAAGGTATCAGGCAAAAAATATGCTAACAAGTGGTACAAGACAAAATTTAAAATGTAATTTCAATTATAGCAAGAAAGCTCGGCGTTTGCCGAGCTTTTACTTTAGCTATTCTGTTCAATTTTTTGCTTTTTAATTTCAACATCACCTGATGCGATGTCAACGGTGATTTCTGATTTACCGTTTCCGTAAACAGCCTTGCCGTCCATAGAATCAAATGCGCCTTGAAGAGGGAACTCTGAGGTTATGTCGCCTGACGCTTTGGAATAGTTGACTGTAAAACCAGCTTCTTCGTTGGCTTTCTCGTCATCTTCATAGTAGGGGAGATATATTTCAATATCACCTGAGCTACTGTCTATGTCTATTTTTTCCGGCATAATACTGTTTTTAAACTGGATATCTCCGCTGGAAACATCAAATCCGGCTGTTTTGAAGTTGCCGTCCAAATAGATATCTCCTGATGCGGAATCGACTACAATGGCATCAGCAGTTAGCTTTCTTCCTGTTATAGTACCGCTGGAGGAATCAATCTCAATGCTGTCGCATACAAGGTTGCCCAGGTCTATACTTCCGCTTGCTGTGTCGATATACAGGGATTCATAGTCCTTTTCTGCCAGGTAAATGTCGATTTTCTCCTGTGAATAACCCAGCTGGAAAAACCAGTTGTCGTGGTTGATTTCAGTAGTATCATTTTTTTGCTCAATGGTCAGGTCTTTGCTTTTGTTTCCGGCAAATAAGCCTCGGTAGGTGTGGGTGTATTCAATGTAGCTGTATACTGCGCCTGTGTGGAAGGTGACATCTCCGCTTGCGTTATCAAGGCGGATGTTGTCTGTATAATTATCATCAAGCTGATAGGTTTTTGAAATTGTTTCGGTGTCGCTAAACAAAATAGCAAGACCTGCAGTTGCTCCGGTTACAATAATAACAGCACATATGATGAATAATACAATAGTAGAGGTTCTGCGACCTTTTGGTTTGTCTGTAACAGTTACATCATAACCGTCCTGAGTAAAATTTTCCTCAACTTTTTCCTGTTTCTTGTCAATCATTCCTGCAATGTAGTAGTAAAGAGGAATTGTGAGGAATAACAGCCACAATGGATGCCACAGTCCGCAGGTCATACCCAAAAAGCAGAACAGCCATACAACAAGAACAGGGTAGGCAAAGTGGCTTATTTTCTTCTTGAAAATTGCGTCAACAGCTGTGTAGTACATAGGAATTGTCAAAAACCATAACCAGCTTGTTGCCCAACCGCCGAAAATGTTTATAAAGCCAAAGGCGAAAAATCCTGCTAATGCAACTGCCCAAAATGGGAAAAGCTTTGCTTTTCGGTGTGCAGGGGATTCCACGCAGTCGTGGTGAATGTGACCGTGTTCGTCGGTAAATGCCTTAACATTTCCCTCCTCGTCCACAACATTCACTCCGTCCTTGTCAACAGAAACCTTTGAACCGTCCTTGCTTTCAACATGGATACCGTCCTTAAAGCTGATGTCAACCTTGTCCTCACCGTCGTGAATATGTATTCCGTTTTTAAAGGAAACACCGGCCTTTTGTTTTTCCTGTTGATTATTGCTTTCTTCATTGTTATCATCAGGAGTACTGTTTTGGGAATTGTCCTCTTTTTCTTTTTCCTTATTTAATGTTGTTGCCGGGTCGCCCATTAAAAGCTCGTCAAGGGTGACACCGTAAATCTTTGCCAATAATATTAGGTTGTCTGTGTCAGGGGATGCCTCGGCTCTTTCCCACTTGCTGACAGCCTGACGGCTTACACCGATTTTTTCCGCAAGCTCCTCTTGGCTAAGACCGCTTGCCTTTCTATACTGTAATAGTTTGTTTGCAGTTTCAATGTTCACAATAATTACCCTCCCCCGTGTGGGGTCCTTTCTCTAAGATGGGTTTATTATACATTTTGCCCCTCGGTTGCACCATAAACTTTAGTTTGCAATTCCGCAACTATGGGTTGCATTGGCTTATTTATGGGCTTTTTAAGGAATTTATTTTAGAAAATTAGTATTATTTTTTTCCCTAATTTTCCAAATATAAACCTATCTTTTTCAAATTCTTTAGTAGTCCAGTCCCTGTGTTGTCTTTAAAAACTCGCTGAACTGACTGTAAATCTTGTCCACACCCCCCACAGAGTCACTTTCTATATTAAGTGGCATAATTGGGTCGTGAACAGAAAGTCTAAGGAGTAGCCAACCGTCACCGTTGTTTTTGTCAAAGGAAACTCTAATGCCCTCACGGTTGTCGTCGGCAACAATCCAGTTTTCCTCTTTGTTTGCATATTCCTCAAGGCTGTTAATAATTCTTTCGCCACAGGCACGGAAATCTTCTTCGGTAATTTTAAAGCGGATTTCCTTGCTTTCAACAGGCTCCTTCAGATTTTCAAGGAGCATATCAATAGTTTTGTTTTCCTTTTTAAGCTGTGCCATTTTGATGATGATTTTTGTGCAGAGGTAAGCGCCGTCGTCAAGGAAGTAGTTTTCTTTCATAGCTGCGTGACCTGATGTTTCAATGGCAAGCGGGCAGTATTCTCCCTTATTGTTTAGCTCAATTCCCTTGTCAATAACATTCTTGTAGCCTCGTCTGTATCTGTAATGCTTACCGCCAAGCTCTTTCTCAATAAATTCCTTTAGTCCTGATGAGGTTACGGAGTCAGTAACTATTGTACCGCCTTCCTTACCTTCAAGAGCAATAGCTGATGCAAGGGCGACAAGTCTGTTTCTGTTAATTTCTTTACCGTAGGAGTCAACAGCACCGCCTCTGTCAACATCGGTGTCGAAGATTACACCAAGGTCAGCCTTGCTGTCAAGAACAGCCTTTGAGATTGATTCCATAGCTGTTTTGTCCTCCGGGTTAGGTATGTGGTTAGGGAACATACCGTCTGGGTCAAGGTAAACAGAGCCCTCTGTGTCGGCACCAAGAGCTTTTAAAACCTTTTCGGCATAAAATCCGCCAACACCGTTTCCGGCATCTACAACAATTTTAAATCCTTTTAGAGGGTGTTCGTAATCTTCCTCTGAATTAACCTCTTTTCTTATTATATCGCAAAGGTGGTTGCTGTACCTCGACATATAGTCAACCTCTTCAACAGTACCCTCATTGGTTATAGTTGGTTTTGCTTTATCCTGTGCATACTGGAGGATAGACTCAATATCAGAGCCCTCAAGACCGCCCTGTGGTGTGAAAAACTTTAGTCCGTTTCTGTTAAATGGGTGGTGAGATGCGGTGATTTGCACAGCACCGTCACAGCCAAGGTCAACAGTGGTCATAAACATAGACGGTGTGGAGGATAAGTTGGTGTAAATAACCTTTACTCCCGCCTTTTTAAAGCTGTCAATAACACAGGATGCGATTCTTTCTCCGCTGATACGGGAATCCCTACCCACAGAAATAGTCAGCTCACTTGCATTTTTCTTTGATTTTTCCGAAAGCCACAGCACAAAGCCAAAAGCCATAGCCTTTACAGTGTCATCAGTAAGGTTGACACTTTGACCCTCAACACCCTCAGAGGCAACTCCCCTGATGTCAGTACCGCTTTTAAAGTTCTTATAGTAATTATTTAGCATAAAAATACCCCTTAAAATAAATTTACAACAATATTATACAATAAATAAAATAATATTACAAATTCCCATTGCAATGGGCTTTTTTCGACTTTTAATTCAGTTATAGAAATAACTGTTTTTATCTTTTGTATGTTTGCTTAAATATATTTTCTTATTTAGAAATAAATTGATAATTTTCACTAAAGGAAATTAAAATCATTTAACAATTGTTTTACCGAAGAAATGAATGGTTGTGCATATTACATAAAACGAAAGGGTGAATGTTAGTTACTTTTTATTTTTTATCGTTATTATGTACAAATAAAACCCTCTGTATTTGTTGACATTCACTAAAGGATGTGTATAATAGTAGATGTCAGGTTAATAGTCCACCTGATAATCGCAAAACAAAAAGCGATTTTGTAAACAGCCAAATGGTAAATGGCAGCACGAAATTATTTGTTTTATTTAAGGAGGAAAAATTTATGACACCTATGATCAATCTTCATGACATCGATGTTACCAAGTTCCTTGCCGTGCTCGATACTTGCGAGGGTAATGTTTATCTTGTTACCAGCGAAGGTGACCGTTTGAATCTTAAAAGCAAACTTTGTCAGCTCGTTGGATTGACAAAGCTTATCGAAGGCGGCAAAATTGCAGAGGCTTGCATCTATTGTGACAACAAGGATGACGAAAGCAAGCTCTTCAGATTCAACTTACTTGGTGATACAGGTAATGCGAATATTGCTTAAGTAACATTGATAGCGAGAGCGTTTATACGCGTTAATTTTTTAAAATCCTAAAGCGGAGAAGGCACCCTGATGGGTGCCTTTTTCGTTGTGATAAAAACAAAATTTATAATTTAAATGTGACAATTCAGTTTTTCCTAAAGTCATCAGGATGATTCTTTTTGAAAATATCAAAGATTTTTTGCACCAATGCCTCATCATCAATGCCTACATATACTTCTTCCTTGTCGTCAATGCTGTCAATTTTCAGGATTGTAAAGTCCTTGACATCAGGAATGTTCTCCACAAGAACAGCATATTCTTCATTTTTGTAGGTGATTACATCAAGAAGTTCAAATTCAACCTCGTTTCCAAGGTCGTCCTCCAATGTAAAGATAACATTCTTTTCCATAATATTCTCCCGTATTTATTTTTCTATGCCTTTTTTTCACTGTAGTTGCCCAAAAAGCTGAATTCAGGTAGCTCGGTGCTTAAAGCACACAGCAAATTCATAACATTTTCACTGCCCACATTACCAGTAAAGTCAAGATAAAACAGATATTCAAAGGGCTTGTTGGCAATAGGACGGGACTCTATCTTTGTAAGGTTAAGACCGATTGAGTTAAATCTGCAAAGCACACTGTAAAGGGAGCCTGTAATGTGGGGCAGAGCAAAGCAAAGGCTGATTTTGTCTGCGTCCTCGGGGATATACAGCCTTTTGGAAATGACAATAAACCTTGTGGTGTTGTCACTTCTGTTTTCGTAATGCTCCTCAAGGATTTTTAGACCGTATTCCTCAACAGCACTGCGGTTGCAAACTGTGGCAAGGTCAATCCTCTTGCTTTTTGCAACATCCCTTGCGGCAACGGCTGTGTTTGCCGAAGGCAGTGTTCTGTAGTTATTTTCTGTGATTTTGCTACTGCATTGGGCAAGTGCCTGTGGGTGTGACCACACCTCCTCAATATCCTCAAGGTTTGCCTGGGGGATAGAGGCAAGGCAGTAGTGAATTTTCATATCAATAGATTTTACAATGTAAAAACGGTGCTTTAAAATAAGGTCGTAAACGTCACTGACGGAGCCTGCGCTGGAATTTTCCACAGGGAGAACACCGTAGTCGGCGTCACCGTTTTCAATAGATGTAAAAACATCCTTAAAACTTTTGCAAAACTGTGGTTCGCAGTCAGGGAAAATTTTTAGTGTTGCCTCGTGATTGTTTGCGCCTGCAATTCCCTGAACAGCAACACGAGTGTCCTTTGTGTAGGGAATATCCTTTCCGGCGTTTTCAATGAGCTTTTTCATTTCCTTGCCTGAGCCGACAATGTTGTGCTGTAACGCTCTGGAAAGCTCCATAATGTTGCTGTACAAAAGCTGTGATGCGTAGCCGAATTCTCCGCCCCTGACCAGCATTTCGTCCAAAATTTCCTGTTCTCTGTGGGCGTTTAGGATTGGGATGTTGTTCTCCTTTTTGTACAGACCAACTTCCCTTGCACATTCCATTCTCTGGGTAAAAAGCTTAATCAGCTTTTCGTCAATTTCGTTAATTTCAAGTCTGATTTCTTCCAAATTTCTCATTTCTTATCCTCCCTCAAGAGAGTAAATCCAAAATTGTAACTGCGGTGATTGCCTCAATAACAGGCACAGCCCTTAAAACAATGCAAGGGTCGTGTCTGCCCTTGATTTCAAGGGTATCGTTTTGGCGGGTTTCAAGGTTGATTGTGTCCTGCACCTGTGCAATAGATGGTGTTGGCTTTACTGCAACCTTAAAGGTGATTGGCATACCGTTTGTAATGCCACCTAAAATACCTCCGCAGTTGTTTGTTGTGGTGTAGACGTTGCCATTTTCGTCATATCTGAAATTGTCGTTGCTTTCACTTCCGTGCATTTTGGCAAGTTCAAAGCCCTTGCCGAATTCAATGCCCTTCATAGCAGGGATTCCAAACACAGCCTTGGCTATTCTGCCCTCAACACCGTCAAACATTGGGTAACCGATACCGGCTTTCATACCTACAACAGCACATTCAATAGTACCGCCAACGGAGTCCTTGTTAAAGGCTGAGTCTGCAACCTCCTTGCGCATTTCCTCCTCCTTGCTACTGTCAAGAAGTGGGAAAGAGGAGTTTAGGAGATTGTCTATTGTTTCATCTGAAATATTGCAGGGGTCAAAGGACTTGTCAGCTACATTTCCGATACTCTTTATGTGGGCGGTTACCTTTACACCCTTTTCAAGGAGAATTTGCTTACAAACTGCACCGGCAAAGACGATTGGTGCTGTAATTCTTCCGCTGAAATGTCCGCCACCTGCAATGTCGTTAAAGCCGTTGTACTTAACATAGGCGGGGTAGTCGCTGTGACCGGGACGAGGACACCTTTTGATGTTGGAGTAGTCCTTGCTCTTTGTGTTGGTGTTGTGGATAATAGCGCACAGCGGAGCGCCTGTTAAGGTGTTGTCAACCACACCTGAAAGAATTTCGGGGAAATCCGCCTCTTTTCTTGGTGTTGCGGTTTTGTCGTTGCCGGGAGCTCTGCGTTTCATCTCCCTTAGCACCTTGTCCATATCTATTGTAAGGCCTGAAGGCAGTCCGTCAATTACCACACCGATTGCCTTACCGTGGCTTTCTCCAAATACGGAAATCTTTATATTTTCACCTATTGTTGATGACATTTACATTACCTCCAAGCTTTTTGAAATCCCCAAAAAAGTCGGGGTAACTCTTTTTGATAGCGTGACTGTCGGTTACTATTACATCATTCCTTGCAATAATTGAGGCAACTGCACTTGCCATTACAATTCTGTGGTCGTTACAGCCTTCGGCTTTTCCTCCGTTTAATGAGCCGACGCCTTGAATGAGAAGTCCGTCGTCAAGCTGGGCAACCATTCCCCCAAGGTTGTTTATTGCCTCCATTGTTGTTTTCAGTCTGTCGCTTTCCTTTATTCTTAATCTTTCGGCATTGTATATCTTTGTAACACCTGTTGCACCTGCACCGCATACCGCTAAAACAGGTACAAGGTCGGGAATTTGACTTGCGTCAATGCTTATTCCTCTTAAATTGCCTTTATTTACTGTAACAGAATTTTCGGTGGTGGTTACATCTGCACCAAATCTTTTCAGAAGATTGCAGATTTCCTTGTCTCCTTGGGTGGAGTTTAAATCAATTCCCTTTACGGTGATTTCACCGCCTAAAGCCCCTGCAACCATAAAGAAAGCCGCCTGACTCCAGTCGCCCTGAACTGTGTAGTCCTGTGGGGTGTAGTGTTGACTTCCCTTTACAAAGTATCCGTAATCTGTAACCTCTACATTAACACCAAAGCGTTTCATTGTGTCAATGGTCATATTTATGTAGCCCACGCTTTCAAGGGGTGAGGTCAAAATAATTTTGCTGTCACCCTCAAGGAGAGGGAGAGCAAGGAGAAGTCCTGTTACAAACTGGCTTGAAACATTGCCGGGAATTTCAAAGGTTCCGCTTTTTAGCTGACCTTTTATTTTTAGTGGAAGTCCACCTTTAGTTTCGCACTCCACACCCTGCTTTGGCAGAGCGTCAAGGTAAATTCCGATTGGCCTTTGTGGGAGAAGTCCACTGCCTGTGAAAGTTCCCTCAATTCCAAGTGCTCCGGCAACAGGGATGAAGAAACGCAGAGTACTTCCGCTTTCGTTACAGTTAAAATCAGCCTTACAACGGGAAAAAAGGTGACTGCTGTCTATTGTCAGTGTGTCACCTTTAATTTCAGTTTCTGCACCAAGGGCGTTGATGCAGGATATTGTGGCTTTTATATCCTCTGATAGAGATATAGGGGAGATAGTACATTTACCCATAGAAAGAGCACCACAGATTATGGCTCTGTGGCAGTCGCTTTTTGATGGGGGAACGGTAACGGTACCGCTTAGTTTGGATGGTTTAATAAGAACCTCCGCCATTTTATACTTCCTCCGTAACGTCAATGTATTCCTGGAACCTTCTGTGGTCAATATTCTTAACAGTTGCATCTCCAATGGCCTTAAGAACAACAATGTCAATACCGCTTCCAAAGCTCTTTTTGTCGCTTTGGGATGCAAAGGCAATATCCCTCATAGAGCTGTCGTCGTGAATCGGAAGATGATACAGCTTGCAAAGGTCAATGATTTTTTGAGTTGTACCCTTTGGAGTAAAGCCCTCTTTTTCGCTGGCATTTGTAATCATAACCATTCCAATGGCAACTGCCTCACCGTGGGAAAGTCCCTTGTAGTCGTAAATTTTTTCCAGAGCGTGACCGATTGTGTGACCGAAGTTAAGGAGCTTTCTTTCGCCTGCCTCGGTTTCGTCACGCTGAACTATGTCACGCTTGATAGAGACACATCTGTATATGATGTTTTCAATGTCAAGCTCATCCATACCCTTTTTAAGAAGTCTGAAAAGACCTAAGGATTTGATACAGCCGTACTTTATTACCTCAGCCATACCGTCGTGAACATATCTTTCAGGCAAGGTTGAAAGTGTGTTGGGGTCAATGAGCACAAGACTTGGCTGCCAAAATGCTCCCACAAGGTTTTTGCCCTGCTTAATATCATAGCCTGTTTTACCTCCCACAGAGGAGTCGACCTGTGCAAGGAGAGAGGTTGGAATTTGAACAAATTCAATTCCCCTTAAATATGTTGCGGCTGCAAAGCCTGCCATATCTCCTGTTACACCGCCCCCAAGGGCAAGGATAATGTCCTTGCGAGTGATGTTGTTGTCGGCAAGATGGCTGTAAATAGCCTCGATAGTCCTAAAGTTTTTTGAGGCTTCTCCAGCCTTAAATACAAATTCGGATACTATAAATCCCGACTGCTTTAGGGAGGTAATTACATTTTGACTGTACAGTGCGTGAACATTGCTGTCTGTTACAACAGTAACCCTTGTAGGGGAAATAACCTTTTTGATGTATTCCCCGCACTTGTCAATAATGCCCCTGTCAATTATAATATCATATTTTCGTCCTGTATTTACTTTAAGCTTTTTCATTCGCCTAAAGCCTCCTTGATTTCGTGTCCCTTGCTAAGCAGGGCCATTAGTTTTTCTTTATCGTTATTGGAAATAGCGTCTTCCATACTTTTTATGTTGTTGATAAGTGTGTCAAGCTCCTTTAAAAGAGGCTTTTTGTTGTCCAAAAACAATTCGCTCCAAAGCTCGGCATTAATGTTTGCAACCCTTGACACATCACGGTAACTGCCTGCTGAAAATCCCTTGTGATTCATACAGTTTGGGGATAATACATAGGCACAGGCAAGAATGTGAGGGAGCTGACTTGTAAAGGAAATCATCCTGTCGTGTTCCTCGGGAGTAGAAATTTTAATTCCCCCAAAGCCCAAGGAAAGGTTAAAGTCGGATACAAGCTTAACATCTTCCTCTTTTGCGTCACAGGGGATAACAATACAGCTTGCACCCTTGTATAAATCGGCGTCGCTTACATCAAAACCATTTTTCTCTTTTCCTGCCATTGGGTGAACACCTACAAATGTAAACCCGTACTTGTGGCTAAGGTCTGTAAGCTCACTGCAAATTTCTGTTTTTATACCGGAGGTGTCGGTGACTATTGCACCTTTTTTGATTTTGTCGCCGTTATCCCTAATAAAATGAACAGCGGCTCCGGGGTAAACACCAAGAATAACAAGGTCAACATCACTAAGGTCGTTTACTGTACCTATTTTATCAATAGCACCGCAATTATATGCCTTTTCCAGAGGTAAAGGACTGCGGTTAATGCCTATTACATAATGATTTGTGTATTTTTTGATGGCTTTGCAATAGGAACCTCCAATGATTCCCAGTCCAACAACTGCAATTTTCATAATAGCTCAATCCTTTAAAGTGCGGACTTTATATTCTTAACCTTCTTGGCTACGCTGTCAAATTCCTCAGGTGTGAGGGATTGTGCTCCGTCGCAAAGTGCGTGTGGAGGGTCGTTGTGAACTTCAATAATAAGTCCGTCTGCACCTGCGGCAACAGATGCCATAGCAAGTGGCTCAACAAGCCAGCTGTGTCCTGTTGCGTGGCTTGGGTCAACGATTACAGGCAGGTGACTAAGGCTCTTTACAATAGGAATAGCGGACAAATCAAGGGTGTTCCTTGTGTACTTTTCGTAGGTTCTTATTCCTCTTTCGCAAAGGATAACCTGTTCGTTGCCCTCAGCCATAATGTATTCTGCACTCATAAGCCATTCTTCAATAGTTGCACAAAGTCCTCTCTTTAGAAGAATAGGCTTGTCAAGCTTACCCAGCTTTTTCAGTAGGGTGAAGTTTTGCATATTTCTTGCACCCACCTGAATGATGTCAACATCTCTAAATAGGTCAATGTCGGCTTCGCTCATAATTTCTGTAACAATAGGAAGACCTGTTTCCTGTCTTGCCTTAAACAGCAAGGAAAGACCTTCTTCCTTTAGCCCTTGGAAGGAGTAAGGTGAAGTTCTCGGCTTAAATGCTCCCCCTCTGAGTACAGTTGCACCGGACTCTTTTACAGCCCTTGCAATTTCCGTTACCTGACTTTCAGACTCAACAGAGCAAGGTCCGGCAATAAGAGTAAGATTTCCTCCGCCGATTTTTGTCCCGTTTGAAAGGGTAATTACGGTGTCCTCAGGGTGGAACTTCCTGTTTGCTTTTTTGTACGGCTCCTGAACACGCTTAACAGAGTAAACAATGTCCTGCGCCTTGATAGTGCCAATGTCAACTGTGGTGGTGTCGCCGATAAGACCAAGTACAGTTTCGTTAACGCCCTGCCACTCGTTTACATCAACATTGTATGTTCTTTTTAAAGCACCCGAAAACTCATCAATAGTTTTTCTGTCGGTACCTCTTTTAAGTACAATAATCATTATTTAGTCCTCGTTTCCATTACTAACTTATATATTTTACCACTTTAGTGGGTTTATATCAATAGTAAGGGCATTTTTTTGCCTAAAATTTAGATTTTTGCTGTGTGGATAATGTTCAAAGCAACCTGTAACGGTGGGAATTCTCCGTCAACAATAATGTCAGCCGCCTTTTTGTAAAGGGGCATTCTCTTTTCGTATAACTCCCTCATAGCCTCGTCTTTGTCAGGTCGCTGGAGCAAAGGCCTTGTGGTGTCGTTTTTCAGCCTTTCCTTAATTGCGTCAAGGGGTACATCAATCAGGACTATTGTTCCGTTCTTTTTAAGTGCCTCAACATTTCTCTGAAATGTCAAAGCACCGCCACCTGTTGAGATGATAATTCCCGATTTTTTGGAAAGCTCACAGCAGGCATCATATTCCAAATCCCTAAAATAAGCTTCTCCGTACTTGTCAAAGATTTCAGAAATTTTCATTCCTTGATTTTTTTCTATGTAGGCGTCTGTGTCAATCATATTCATTCCCGAACGCTTTTGTAAATTTTTCCCTACTGTGGTTTTTCCGCACCCCATAAAACCGCATAAAATAATGTTTTTGCTCATTATCTATTCTTCAACTCCTCAAGACAGTCCAAGCACAGCTTGTCAATATCGTTTTTGTCAAAGGCAACATCATTCCACTTTGTCTGTGCCACAACAGCCTGCCAAACAAGCATTGACATTCCGCCAACAGCCAAAGCACCGTTTTGCTTTGCTTTCTTTATAAGTTTTGTTTCAAGTGGGTTGTAAATTGCATCAAAAACAGACTTTGAATTTTTGATTACCTCATCACTGACAGGGCAGTTTTCATCGTGAGGGAACATTCCCACAGGTGTTGCGTTAATCAGAACATCAATATCACCCTGTAAGTCGGAGATTTTGCAAACCTTGACATTGTCACCGTCAAGGGCGTCAAGCTCCTTTTTCAGGTCGTTAGCCATAGTGAGGTCGTCGGGACGGACAGCCAATGTAAGGTCATTTTTAGCAAGTAAAGCCTCATAAGCCATTGTTCTTGCAACTCCTCCACAGCCTAAGATAACTGTTCTGCCCTCAAATGGAATCCCTGCGCTTTTTAGTGCCATAAGGAAACCGTCAGGGTCGGTGGTGTAGCCCCTAAAGGTTCCGTTGTCGTTAAAAAATGTGTTTACACTTCCGTACAGCTTTGCCTTTGGGTCAAGATAATCCAAAAATGGAATGATAGCCTGTTTGTGGGGAATCGTTATGTTAAAACCGTTTAGCTTTGACAATTCCCTCTCAAAAGTATCCTTTAATTCCTCAGGGGGAACATCGTAAACATTATACTCAGCGTCAATCCCTGCAAGAGAAAAAAGTCTTTTGTGAATGAATGGTGACATTGTGTGTCCTATTGGATGTCCGATAACTGCATATTTTTTATTTGGCATAATTTCTCCTTAAATTTTGTAATAAAATATAAAAATTTTGAAATAAATATTGACAAAGTCACAATTTACTTATAGTATAATTGTAACGGCTATGGAACTATTTTATCAAATTAATGATAATTTGTCCATAAAAGCTGATGATTATTTTGTTTATTCAAACAGGAGGATATTATTATGGTATTAGAAAAAGTAAAGACT
>JBJEOZ010000238.1:0-17104 GCA_051880975.1 Ruminococcus sp. | reverse complement strand
CGGACTTCCTGTTGTCACCTTGTTGGAGTTATCCTCCTTGTCAGACAGCATTTCGTCAAGCTTTGCACCGCTAAAGGTGGTGGTGTGGGAGGGGGTGTCATTATTAAACAACTCAGCAAAGTACAAGGCAAGGATGTTTCCCTCCTTTTGGGCAAGTGTCAAGCAGGTTGGTCCTTTTTTCATATCAGCACCACGGATAGCCACAGTGTCAAGCTTTTCATTTAACAAGACATTAACCTTATTACTGCTGTATGCTGTTGTGTCAGAGGGGGTATCACTTAGAATTGCCCCTTGCAAATCCGCCGTCTTAAGATATTGTGACATATCGTCAGCCACCTTCACCCAACTCGTCCAACCATTTGATGTGGTGTAATTTCTCTTGTAGGTGTAGTTGTTTCTCATTATCAAGAACTGCACTATGTAGCTTTCTCCGTTGCCCTTTTGACTAAGGCTCACAACAGTACCGGAAAATTCCCCTTCAACAGGTGCATTTGTCACATTACAGTTGTACAAATTCACAACCAAAGTGTCTGTTATATCACTCACATTCAAGTCCACATCTTCCCCGCTATACTGTGCAAAGCGGTTGTAGGCTGTGGTTGCCTTATTATCAAGTTCCTCTAAATTTTCAAGCCGGGAAAGCTCTCCAACAAGGAAAATAGCCCTTTGGAGCTTTGCAAGGTCTGTGTCCTTTGCAATCTCTTTGCTTTCATCAACAACAGACTCAGTCACATCAACTGTGAAAATCTGTGAAGTAATAATCTGCTCACCCTCACTAAGGGTAATTTCGCAGTTAAGCCTGCCCGGGGTGTCCAGCATTGTTTCTGTCAGCTCCACAATAATTTTGTTATTAGACGTATCCACCTCACATTTATTAAGTCCCTTAACCATACCGAAAAGACTTGCCTTTGCCGTAGCGGTAAAGGTGTTTGACATTGGGATAATTTCCCCACACTGGGTAAGTGTTACATCAATAAACCTTGTACCGGCGTCACCTTGGTGTGCATTAACAACAACTGTATTTTTATTATCGTTCACATCAAGAGTTATTTCTTGGTGTATTAAATTCATTATATCTCCTTTCATTCTAATAGCCTAACCGGTAATTTGCTAATAGATTTCAATAAACTATTAGTACAAGTTACCCAACAAGTAAAAAAAATAGGCATAAGCCTATTTTCTGATACTCTTTTGTTTTATGAATAAATTTACCGCCATTTAAAAATTATTCAAGCAACTTATTAAGCTACTTATAATTGTACAGACATTTTCACAGCCTGTCAAGACGCAATTTTGTGACTTAACTGAAATGTGAAAGTTATATTTATGCTTTGCATAAGTGATAGTATATTTGCTTAAACTGCCCAAAGGGCAATATCACGCAGAATAAACTGCATATCACTGCAAAGCAATATAACTCGCCTTTAGGCGAATATAACTGAATTTTCACTACCTACCCCGCTTGAAACTTACACATCTTGCCATAGTAACTCATCAAATCCCCTCGCTAAAAACAGTCCACCGGACTGTTTTCTTCACGCTCGCCTTCGACTCCTGTCATCGGTTGCTGGATTATAAAAAAAATAGGTAATGCTTAGGCATTACATATTTGTTTACATTAAATTATACTACCTACCACGCTTGAAACTTACACATCTTATCATAGTAACTCATCAAATCCCCTCGCTAAAAACAGTCCACCGGACTGTTTTCTTCACGCTCGCCTTCGACTCCTGTCATCGGTTGCTGGTTGAAGAAAAAGAACAGGCAATGCGTTTGCATTGCCTGTTCTTTTTGGTCCGAGTGACAGGAGTCGAACCTGCGGCCTCTTGAACCCCATTCAAGCGCGCTACCAAAACTGCGCCACACCCGGATAAAATAGCACAAAAAGCTTTTGTTCCTCCTGCTACTACGGCTCCCAATCGAATCGGAAACATTGACGTTGGGATTTATCCACGCAACAACTGTGTGTGGTCACATATCGTCATAACAAACAGGAACACTTCTTCAAATGCTACTCCATTATATCAGTTATTATTCTATATGTCAATAATTTATATAAGTCACTATTTCGCTTTTCTGCAATAATTGCATACACCAAGGAACATCCTGACAAAAAAGTCAATTAAAAACTGTGCAAATAAAAAAATCAAAACATTTGACTATGCAATTTTATATTGCAATTTTTGAATTTTATAAATTTTTTTTATAAATTTTATAATTTTAGTTGCACTTTTGTTGCACTTAATGTTATATAATAAGTATGTATTTGATATTTTGTTAGATACACCTTATTATTTATTATATCTTTGTTATATTAAGGAGGTAATTACAGATGAAAAAAACAAGGTGTTTGTCACTTTTTCTTGCGGTTTTACTGATGTTCTGTTCTATGTTTTCTTTGGTGTCAACATATTCTGCAACAAAGAATACATACGGAAAATTTGTATTTCAAGTATTAGGTGACAACTGTGCACAAATCACAGGCTATAAAGGTAAGGATTCAAGTGTTGAAATTCCAAAAGCTCTTGGTGAATACACTGTTTCTTCCCTGGGAAACAGCCTGTTTAACGGTCACACAGAGCTAAAGAGTGTAAAGCTCCCGTCCACACTCACCTCTATCGGCGACTATGCCTTTGACTGCTGTACGGGTCTTACACAGGTTACTGTTCCCGACTCCGTAACCAACATTGGCAAGGGTGCATTCTTCAGCTGTTCAAGGCTGAAAACTGCAACACTTCCCAAGAGCCTTAAAACTCTTGGTGACGGTGCATTTTATGACTGCATATCCTTGCAAAGCATCGCCCTTGGTGACAGCGTCACTTCTGTTGGGGAATTTGCCTTTGGCAACTGCAGTAAGCTCCAAAGTGTAACCATTGGTTCATCCCTTACAGAAATCAGCAACCAAATGTTTTTAAATTGCTCATCTCTAAAGGAAATTGTAATTCCAAACGGCGTAAATACCATTGGCAGAAAGGCGTTTTCAAAATGCACTTCACTTTCCTCTGTAACAATTCCCAATTCGGTTAGTGTTATAATGGAAGAAGCCTTTTACGGATGCAGTGTTTTGAAGTCTATCTCCACAAATGCAGAAGCCTTGGGGGAACAGGCTTTTACCTACTGCAGTGAACTCAAAGCCCTTAACCTGACGGACAACCTAAAGAGTATTGCAAAATATACATTTTATGGTTGCAATCTTAGCGAACTGGATATTCCGTCAAGTGTGGAAGAAATCGAGTACGGCGCCTTTGCAACTTCAAATCTCCAAAGGATAAATGTAGACAACAAGAAATACACAACGGTTGACGGAGTTGTTTACAGCAAGGATATGACTGAAATTATTTGCCACCCCGGTATGAAGGACGATGCAGAAATTTTCACAATACCGGACACAGTTACAACTGTTGCACCCTACGCATTTAGTAACTGCTACGCTTTAAAGTCAGTTAATTTTCCCGAAAGTGTTGAAAAAATCGGGGACTATGCTTTTGAAAATACCAGCGCTCTTGAAAAAATTGAAATTCCAAACACAGTTACATATGTTGGAGAAGGTGCATTTTCAAACAGCAATATAACAGACTTAACTATTTCAGGCTCTGTTAAGGAAATTTCAAGAAGTGCTTTTGACAATTGCGGTGGGCTTACTACTTTAACCCTTGGTGAGGGTATAACCAAAATTGACGACTTTGCATTTTCCGAATGTTACTCCATAGAAAATTTGGAACTGCCTGCAAGCGTTAAGGAGGTTTCCTCAACAGCATTTTACAACACAGGGATAAAAAGCTTTTCCGTAAACAGCCTAAGCGAAAATTTGACTGTTGAAGACGGAGTGCTTTTTACAAAGGACAAAAAGGAGCTTGTTGCCTACCCACCTCGCAAGGGTGACTCAGCCTACACAATACCTGACGGAACTGAAAAGGTGGACGACTATGCTATGGCTATGAACAACAGTGTAAATTGTGTTACAGTGCCAAACAGCGTATCAAGTATTGGAAAAAATGCTTTGGGATTTATGAAGAACTATTCCTCCGACAGCTACGACAGAATAGCTGATTTTATGATTTTAGGTAAGGATAATTCTTATGCAGAAGAATACGCCACCGAAAACGATGTTGCTTTCTTCACAGAAAAGCCTGACTTTGGCGAAAAGAGCATTTCTCTGAATTCAGGCAGTACCTACACATTTAACATAAAGGGTGCTGTTGATGGCGATGTAGAGTATTCTTCAAGTGACGAAAGCATTGCCACCGTTGACCAAAAGGGAAAAATCACAGGTGTTTCAAAGGGTGAAACTGTGGTAATTGCAAGTGCAGGTACAATTTACCTAAAATGCAAGGTTAAGGTTCTAAACGGCAAAAGCAACCCAAATAAAAAGTTAAAGTTTTACAGCAAATTCACCGAGCTTAATATAAAGAATTACGAAAACTGGGAAAAAGATTACTACAAGCTGAACGCAGGAACTTCATTTTCCCAGCTTGACAACCCAAACATCAAGTGTTACACAAGTAATGAATTCATCCCTATTGTAGGTGTTCAAGAGGGTAGCGGATATATGTTTGAAATGACCAAACAAGCCTATGGCGAGGACTACGGTCAATACAAGATTATTGCAGACAACCTTGCCACCGAGCTGGGTAAATTCAAGAATGACAAAGACCTTGTACTGTTTAGCGGTACTGATGATGTTTCATTGATGACAGGCAAAACATCCTCTGTAAAGGATATGAAAAATTCTGTTGGCAACCGCTACACAACAAAGAGAGTAGTAAGCACATCAATAGCACATTCGGCATCAGTGTCTTTTGGCGAGGGCAGTTACCACACTATGCTGGAAATATATGCCCCTGCGTCAGCAATAAAGGGCGGTTACATCAAAAACATTTCCGTAAACCCACAGGAATATGAAATCCTCCTTGACAAAGGACTAAAATACGAAGTCCTTGAGGCAGGTGTAAGGCAGGTGCCTGTTACCGACTTTAACGGCGGACAAAAAACTGTTGAAACAGAAAGATATATGAAGGTAAAGCTGTTGACTGACGAAAACCAAAACACAGACCCGACAAATCCAACTAAACCAACTAAACCAACTACACCAACAGACCCGACAAATCCAACCAATCCATCAAACCCATCAAAAGAAAACAAGGGTAATGGCTCTATCCCAACAGGTGACAACAGCTTTACCCCAACAGTGGTGTTTGCAAGTGCGTCCTTGCTTTCCTTAATCCTGTTCCTGTGCCTAAGGAAAAAGAAAGAGGATTAATATAGGTAAACAGAAAATTTCATCAGGCAAAAAACTAATCCCCCTGTCAAAAGGGGGATTTTTATTTTAAATCCTTTAAGGTTATTATTCTTAATTCATCCTGAAAGCTGTCCTGCTCACTGCAACAGGCAATCATATATTCACCAAAGGGGTATTCTCTGAAAAAGTGTGGGTTTTCACATTGGCTATCCGTTAAGGTGATTTTTTCCCCGAATTCAACAGCAAACTCGTCAAAGGGCTTTGTCATACCCGTTCCCAAAGCCTTGACATAGCTCTCCTTTAGAGTCCAAAGTCTGAAAAAAGCAGAGGTTTGTTCTTTCGGACTGTTAAGGCTTTTCAGGTACATATATTCATTTTTGTGAAAGAATCTCTCTGCTATATCAAGGTTCTGCTCAGTAACAAGCTCAATGTCGCACCCCACAGCTTTGTCACTTACAGATGCTATGACACATTTGTGTGAGTGGGAAAGGTTAAAGTGTATATGGCTGTGATTTACAAAGTGGGGTTTGCCAAATTCCCCCACAGAATAGGTCATTTCCTTTTCGGATAAACTAAATTCCTTAAGTGCGTAGTCCAGCAACACACCTGCGCCAAGGCATAAATTTTTATCTTTTCTAAAGCGAAAGGAGTCAGTCTTTTTCTGCCTGTATGGTGAGGTTTTACTGTAAAACCTTTGAAAGGCAGAGTTATCGTCTAAAAATGCAGTATCAATTAAATATGTTTTAGTCATAGCTTTCCCCGAAATAATTATTTTCCATATCTAATTATACACCATAACAAATATTTTATCCACCTTGACAAAAGCAAAATCCGAGCCTGTATTTTTTGGCTCGGTTTTCCTTATAATGATATTTTCAAAACATAATAATGAATTGTCTGATTTCTTAAAGATATATGCCACTGCTGAAATGAAATTCAACAGTGGCATAATTATTTATATCGGACTTTTATTTCGGTTATTTTTTGCGGGTTGCAATACCGTATTTGTTGATTTTGTAGGTCTTTTTTCCTACCTTTACGGATTTCTTGTTCTTTAGAACTAAGCCCTTTTTATTTACTATGTAGGATTTTTTGCTGACCTTTACAAGGATATTTCCCTTTTTAGCCTTTATTACTGTTCCTGCTTTGCTTACAACATACCAGTTGCTTTTGCTTACCTTTACAAGCTTGTTTGCTGTGGATTTTATAACAGCGCCGTTTTTGTCAACTATGTATGTCTTTCCGCTGATAGTAATTGTTCGGGTTTTTCCTGTGAGAACACTATCCTTTACAACTGCATAGGTCTTTTTGCCTACATTAAGTAGCTTGCTCGTGGTTGTTTTTTGCACTAAGCCGTATTTGTTTACAATATAGGTTTTACTTCCTACCTTTACAAGGGTATTTCCGCTTTTTGCCTTGATTACTATGCCGTACTTGTTTACTACATACCACTTACTGCTGTTTACCTTTACAAGCCTGTTTTTGCCGGACTTTATAACTACTCCGTTTTTGTCAACTATGTATGTTTTTCCGCTTATTGTTACAGTTTGAATTTTGCCTGTTACAACATAGCCTTTTACAACAGCGTAGGTTTTGCCCTCAACATTAACAACCTTTGTACCCTCTACTGCTGTTCCGTCAATGTAAAGTACAGTTTTACCGTCAACAATAACTGTTCCGTTTTTAGCAGGGAGTTTATCGGCAATTACATAATCGCATACAGTACAAACCTTTGCCTGTGTTTCTGTAGGCTCTGCTATGTTTGGAATATGCTCCTCAGTATCCTTTTTATCACCGCATACAGAACACTGGTGCCAATGGTTAGTTGTGTCCTTGCTCCATTCCTCGGAATATTTGTGACCTTTTGCCGGTTCTGTAACTGTGTCTTTTTCGTCACATCTGTCGCACTTTGCAGTTTTTGTACCGTCTGCTGTACAGGTTGCGTTGTTGTCGCTTACATAGTTTGTAAAGCTGTGTCCCAGGACTGAACCTTTGTCTATAACCATATCTGTTACATCACATCTGTCGCACTTTGCAGTTTTTGTACCGTCTGCTATGCAGGATGCGTTTTTGTCGCTTACATAGTTTGTAAAGCTGTGTCCAAGTGCTGAATCTTTCTCTGTAAAGGTTTCTGTGTCGCTGATTTCTTCACAGATAGAACAGCTCTTGTAGTAAACTGCGTCGTTTTCACAGTCGGCAGGAGTTTTTAAAGCCTCAGCCTTTATTATTTCCGAATCAAAGATGTGAGTATGAGGAATTAAATCATAGATTGCCTTAACGCTTACTTCATTAGCAGGCATTACAAAGGTAGTATTAGGGTCGGTTTCATCTGCAAGAGTAATATCTCCGCTTACAACCTCCCACCTGTCAAAATCCATTCCCTCAGGAGGGTCATTTGCTTTCAGGGTAACTGTTGTACCTTCGTTACATTTAGTAATTTCTTCCCCTGAACCGTTATAGGCTTTTCCGCCCTCTACTGTAATGTCATAATCCTTTGCAATTTCGGAGCCGGTTGCATCAAAGGTGTACTCAACGTAATAAGCATACTGTTTTCCGCCCTTATATTCCGCAATAAATGTTGCGTCCTTGCCGTTTACCTTTGCTGTTACCGTTGAGGTATCGCCCCAAGCATACTCGGCTTTTACAGGGATTTTAACTGTATATTCTGTATTTGTTTTGAAGATTTCATCTGCAGGTGTCCAAGCAGGTGTTTCAGGTATTACATAACCTGAGGTACAAACTGCTGTTGTTGCAGGTGTTTTTCCTGCAACAGGCTCTGCAACCGAAAGCTCAATATCCTGCGTTTTGTATTCGTCAGGGGTGGTTATGGTCATATTAAATACGATAGAACGACTGCCGTCCTCATTTTTGATAGTGGCATAGGAATCTATACCGTTAAGCTTTCCATATACACTGCTGTAAAATGTATATCCTTCCTTTGGAATAACATCAATTCTGACAGCTACATTATCTCCGCTTTCAAATTCAAAATCGTCGCTGAGAATCTTGCTGAACATCTCCCACCTTACATTACCAATGGTGTAAGGAGCGTCGGCGTCGTTTTTCGGATTTTTAAAATCTGCTACCGTTTTGTGATTCCAAATTTGGTCGAAATCGTCAAAATACAAATCGTTGCAGTATTTGATTACCTTATCCACAGACAAAGTAACTATATCAGACATAACAGTTCCGCCATAGCCCTTTACAACGCAGTAAACACGCTTTCCTGTCATCCAATCTGATACATTTTTGAGGAAAAGCATTTTTCCGCCGGAGGCAACCTGAGGATTTGCATAGCCGTTGTTTGAAAGGTAGTTCCAGGTTAGCTCCTTGCCATCCTCGTCAATAATGTGCCAGGTGTACTCGTTTGCATTTTCAGCCTCTATTTTCAGAACGATTGAGTCGCCCATAGTTGAGGAATGTCCACCTGAGGGCTGTGTTGTGATTACAGGATCTAAAGCGTCAATTTCCATAGAGCCTAAGTGGTACGCAGTAATTTTATGGTCTACTACAAGGTCGGTTTCATAGTCTGTAACAAAGCATCCATCGGGAATTATCTTAGAAAAATCAGTTTCTCGTGAACACTCGATCCCGTATTTTCCCACAAAAGTACCGCCGGAAATTGTGGTATTAGTACTGCAATCACCGATTATGTAAATTGCATCACTAAAAGTTTTATCGTATGTTTTGAAATATCCGTTTGAAATATTAAGTGAATTAGGATTATATGCGTCTAACCCATAATTACTGCTGTAGAAATAACCGCCGTTTACGGTTAAATCTCCTTCTTGTACATATAAGCCTGTATTCTGACGAATATTCTTATCTGCGTCCTCATAATCGAATAGACCGCCGTTTATGGTAACATCAGTATTTTTATAGGTAGAAACTGCTATGTTGTAGGCACCGAAATTACCATAATTGATTGTTGCAGTAGTTTTGCTGTCGTCTTTACCGGAAATACTCAAGGCTGTACCTAAATTTCCTTGCGATTCAAATTTACCGCCGTTTATGACAACATTTCCTGAGAAAACTTTAACAGTAGGAGTATCTACATAGGATTTATATACACCGCTGTCGATACGGAGATTGCCGTATGATTCTACAACCTTGAAATTATAAATACCATCTGTAGTGAGTGGCATAGCGTGTACATTAGTCAATCTCAGACTTCCTGATTCCCCAACATAAAATACCGACTCGCCACTTTCATTAGAAAAACTCAGATTATTATGGAAGGAACCGGTAGATGTACTGTCTATACCGTTACCGGACTCTTGCCAAAGCCTAAGACTACCCTGCTTAATTTCAAAAAGGTGCTTGTCGTAGGCTGTGGTTCTGCTGAGAATACAGTTGTTTAAATCTATGGTAATGTCAGCCTCAGGGTCATCTACGCAAAGGGTGTTATCGCTTTCAGAATCCTCCTGATTACAGACCTTTGAAGGAAAATCAAGGGTAATCCACTGTTTGCCACCCTTTGCAAGAGCATCTCGCAGTTCATCATAAGAGGTTACGATTGTCTGCTCCCCTGTTTTCGGTACTGTAATACTATCAATTGGGGTTTTGCAGTAAGAACATAGCTTTTCATATAAGCCATCCTGGGTTGAGGTAACCACTTTAGCCTTTGTCCAACTTTCGGTGCCGTAACAACCGCCTGAATGTTTTGCATCGGTACCTACCATTTTTTTACCGCATACAGAACATTCACGCCAATGTCTGTTTTCGTCACAAGTGAAGTTTCCCTGTAAATGTTTATGGTCGGCCGGTGAACATCTAATATTATCTGCTGAACAAATAAGGAGAGTGTCGTTGTCTGTCAAGCTGTCAGGCAAGGACATATCTTTCGGAATCATAGTTTTATATTTTTCCACAGTAACAAAAGAATATTCGGCACCGGACTTAATAAGATTACCGTTTTCATCATAAAATTTTGCGCCACTTCCGGTGTTTCCGGGAATAATCTTATCTTTAACAACAAACATAAACATTAATTCATATGTTTCAGTATCATTAAATTTTTTCAGTTCGGAATAAGCACCGTAATGTGCCAAATACTGTGAATAATAAGTTTTAAATTCATCTGGTCCCATAGCCACCTGACTGTAACTCTGCCAAAGCCAACCCACAAGTTCATAAGAAAAATCACCGTCAGCGGTAACATTGCCTTGGGGTACAGCATCGGGACGAGGACACACTATGTTTCTGA
This sequence comes from Ruminococcus sp., assembly GCA_051880975.1. Taxonomy (GTDB): domain Bacteria; phylum Bacillota; class Clostridia; order Oscillospirales; family Acutalibacteraceae; genus Ruminococcoides. The sequence continues at coordinate 6,656 of JBJEOZ010000238.1, read as the reverse complement.
TGTTAATATTGTATGACGATGCACTCGCCGAAAGCATTGTCACTGGTAAAGCCGAAATGCATATGAGTAATGATAAGCACAGGCTTAAAACCTTTTTTGATATTTTAGTTTTCATAAAAACCTCCTGAAAATTAGTTGTTTTTTTCTAAAAGCATTTGACTGTATAAAATACAATCGTCCTCTATTGCTAATTTTTCAAAGGAGGATACCTTTTCGCCAAAAATTTCGCCTTCAATTTTTGTGTCGTAAAAGTACTCTCCCTTTTCCTCTTTCCATGTTGTGGTGTCCATAATGCCAAAGCCGTCAACAATTTTCTTGCCCTCGGCAATCAACGGACCTTCAAGCTCCTTTGGAACAGGGAGCAATGTGTTCATTGTGCCGTCAGGGAGAAATTCAATTATCACCTTTGCCATTTTAAGGTATTCCTCGCCGTCCTCAAGGGTTTCAAGCTCAGCGGGTGTAAGCATTTTAATGCTGAAATCCGGCTGAAATACTCCGATTTTTTTAACTTTCCATTTTCCTATAATATTCATTTTTTACCTCCTATTTATGATAATGTCATCAATTTAAGTAAATCCACCACTTTATCTTTAGAAGATAGTGGGGTTATATGTTCTGACTTATACTGTGTTATCTATAGACAAAGAAAGATATATTGACTACTTTTTCACTCCCCCAGTCACGCAAGGCGTGACAGCCCCCTCATCCGATGGAGCCTTTGTTAATTCCCTAATTTCATATTACCTGATAGTGTAGGTTTATGCCCAAGGGTCACTGCTTTCCGGCTGACGGATGCCCAGCAAAATGCTTGAATATTCCCACAAATACCACTTGCCGTCCTTTGCCTTGCGTAGCTGTATGGGTCGTGGGTCGTCTGCTCCGCCTGAGGGAATAAACAGCTTTGCAATTCCATCTACGGAATATGTGTACTGATTTTCTCTCACCTCAATAGTATAAGGTGCAGTAGGCTGATAATCGTTGCTTGGTGTTGCCCCTGCAAAGTATGACCTTGGTACATAGTCCTTGTCACGAAAACGGTCGGTAATAAATTGCTTATCCGAGCCGTTCATTGGTCTTGGGCCACGCAAAAAGTCAATCATTTTATAGCAAAGCTCTTTGTCCTTTGGATAAAAGCAAAATGCAAGGACTGCCATAGCCGCTGTTTGGAAAGGAGTTGACAATGATGCCTGTGGCAAATTTATAAACTCCTCGTAGCTTTCAGGCAGACTGTTAAAAACAATCTTTTCTTTCTTATTATTTACGGCACTTGTGACACCCTTTTTTACTGCCTTGCTAATTTCATTTGCCGCTTTGCTTGTAAACATATCAAATAGTCCCATATTAATTCTCCCTTACTCTTACTGTCTTGGTGCTCCGCAACCGCAACAGAATTTTGATGTGTTCTGTGTTCCGCAGTTTTGGCAGAACCATACATCATTCTGAACAGGCTGTTGCACTTGTTGTTGCTGTTGAGCATAACCCTGATTCATCGGCTGTTGCACATAGCCATTCTGTTGCACCGGCTGACCGTAACCCTGATTCATTGGCTGTTGACCGTAGCCGTTTGGTTGCATTGGCTGTTGCTGTGGAGCATAGCCGTTTTGTTGCATTGGCTGTGCATATCCATTTTGCTGAATCGGTTGACCGTAACCCTGTTGCATTGGCTGTTGCTGTTGAACATATCCCTGTTGCACCGGCTGACCGTAGCCCTGATTCATATTTTGCACTCCGCCCTGCTTGATTTGCTGACAAAGTTGCATTACCTGAACGCCTGTTTCGTAAGCCTGCATAAGCTCCATCTGATTGTTTGAGCTTACATATCCAACATTAAAGGAAATGGTGTTTGTGATATATGGGTCTGTCACCCTAAAGCAAACCTTGATACCGCTTACTTCCTTAATGCTGTCGGAGCTTGTATAGCCGGAGTCTGAATTGCGGATAAATGGCTGTGCAGAAAGTGGAACATTCACCATACCTGTCTGCATATTGCCGAAAGCCTGATTCATTCCGTTCATAAAACCGTTAAAGCCGTTTTGATTATTCATCTGTCTGTTGTCATAATTATCTCTGCTGTCGGGAATGCCGTCGTGGTCGGAGTCGGAAAGTGTTCTGTACTCCTGCTCCATCCAGAAATCCTGTAACTGTGAAAATTCAAAAATCTGTGGATTTCCACCTTTGTAATCCCTGTTGTTTATGGCAAAGATAAACCAGCGGTTGTTGAAGTCAACCTGAATTGAGCTGTCCCTGTCCCCTGCTGTGGCGGAGCAGTTAAACAGCTGATACTTCTGCTTGTTCTGTTCTCTTTGTTCAAGATGTCTTTTTACATCTTCAACAGTTCTCTGTTTCCATCCGCTTGTAAACGAGCCTAACTTGTGCTTACAGTCCGAGCAAAGATAGCCGTCAGACAGCTTTTGCTGTGTAAGCATATTAACCTTATCACCGCAGATGTCGCAGAATTTCTTATCAAATAGTCCCATAATAATTTCTCCTTTGTTATTTGAATTTTAATTTTAATTTATGGTTTTGTTGTACTTTTCGGCAAGAGCAAAAAAGTTTTCGGAAACCTCACTGTAGCAGTCGCCGTTTGGGTAGAGTGAAAAAGTATCTTCTCCGTATTTAACCGTAAAATAGGTGGTTGTTTCATCAAGGGCAAAGAATTTAAATTTCTTTTCCTTTTTAGGCCTTTTCAAGCTGATAAAATTATACTTTTCGTCTATCCTTGTAAATTCCTCAAATTCTTCCTGTGATATTTCTTTGTCGGTGAAATTCACTTCACTGTATTCATTATTATCATAGTCAGCAAGAATACATTCTGCATCAAAAAGGTAACTGTCCTTTTCTTTCCTTACCCAAAAGTTATAGCAGAATGTTCTGTCCATATGATTTTGAGAAATTGAAACTGAAGTAAGCTCTCTGTCAGGCTTTGCCGGATTTTTGTCACAGCCGAAAAGCGACATAGTTACAAATAAAATGCTCATAAACACCAAACTCTTTTTTATAAGTTTTTTCATTTTAAATACTTTCATTTTTTTCGTATTATCAGAGAGTATCAACAACTGCCGACAGATAGGTGGCAGATACCGAGCCGTAAAGGAAATTGTCGATAAGTCCGTCTTTTTTGGCACGGCGAACCTTATCGGCTAATTTTTTCTCGGTATTTTCATCTACCACGAGAACGATTTTACAGTCGGGGCAATATGATTTTACTTCGTCACGGATTTTCATTCGCTCCTCAATTTTCCACGGTGTGTAGGAATTGACCTCCATTATAAGGACATTCGCCTCTGTATCGGCACACATATCCGTTGTTTTGTGGGGGCTTTCGCTGGGAAAAACCTCAAAATCCGAATCAAAATCACGCAGTGCAGTTGCTATGGCGTCAGCAAACAAGGCGTTTTGCATATCTACAACGACTCTCTTCATTAGACCACCTCCTCTTATTTTCTAAAAAAGTTTACCATAAAACCTAAGTAAACACTTATAATAAAATTCACAAAGAGGCTTGCCAAAGCAAGCCTCCGGTGTTTTGTTATTTAGATTAAGTTTATTGCACCGCTGGCATTCAGCTTGCCGTCAACAAACCATACATTCAGCATAGCTTTGTCGTCACCGTCTGCATACCATATATAAAGACCTGCCTGCATGGTTTCGTCATATTTATACTCAGACGCATCAACTCCGATATGCTCCTTGACATCATCATAAGTATAGTCTGCCTGTTCTGTGCCTTCAAAGTAGTTCATTCCGCCGAAGTAGGTTTGAGCAGTTTCTCTCAGCACTTCAGCACTTGCCCTTTCAGTAGCCATAGGCTGTGCCTCTGTGGACTTCATATCAAGATTGTAGGCGTTACCGCTGTCCGAGCTGTCACCTTTTTCGTCACTACCGCCACAAGCGGTGAATGAAAATACCATCACTATGCTTATCATTAAAACCAGAATTTTTTTCATTTGAATACCTCCGTTAAGTAAATTTTTTAATCTGATTTTGACCTTTCAGGTATTAGTATTTTAGCTATCCTCTATAAAGCACCCCCAATGTATTATCTTTCCATTTTTATTATACAATGGGCTTTTGGATTGCACATCACCCATATGGGTGATTTTTCATATAAAAATCCCCGACTTCACAAATGAAATCGGGGATTTATCTAAAGTATCAGTTATTCATTATCCTCAGGGATACTGGGAATAATGAATTTTTTGTTGGTGACAGCAATAGCAAGTCGGGTTTTGTTGGAATAGCCTGTCCTTTGCAGAATGTGGGAAACATGGGTTTTGACTGTATTGACAGATACGCACAGCTTTTCTGCAATCTCGCTGTATTCCAAACCGTCGCACACAAGGCGCAGGACTTCAATTTCCTTTGCCGTAAACTCGGCACTGCTGGCTCGACCTAATTGTACCACAGGTGACTTGTCGGGGAAAATATGCTCCCCTGACATTGTGCGGTCAATCACATCAATCAGGGTTTCCTTGCTGACATCCTTGTACCAAAAGCTGTCCACTCCTGCACCTTTGGCACGGTCAAGATAGCCTACCTCCACCATAGATGTTACGATAATAATTTTTATGCTTGGAAACTGCTTTTTGATTTCGGCGGCGGCATCAATTCCGTCCTTGCTACCTGTTGTGCATACATCCATCAGAACAAGGTCGATATGCTGTCGCTGACATTTTATAACGGCAAGCTCTGCACTGCTTATGCTTGCCACAAGTTCATAGCTTGTGCTGTCGGAGATTATCCTCTCCATATTTTCACGGGGCATACGCTGGTCTTCTACGATTAACACCTGTTTCATTCTGTTCCCTCCTTTGTTTCAGGCACAGTCACAATCAGCTCAAAGTACGGATTTGACTGTATTTCCATAGTACCTCCCAAATTAGTAATATGATTGTAAAGATTCACAAGTCCCCCTTTGGGTGTTACTTTGCTTTCGGGTGGCTTTCCGTTGTTTGTGATGCGTATTGAATAAGAACAATCATCATTGTGTATATCAATAGTGAGAATTGTGGCATTGGCATGACGAACGCTGTTTGTAAGGCACTCACGCATTGCTATCAAAAACACCCTGTACACTTCCTGCTGTTGGGGTAATTCTCCGTTAAGTTCTACTTTCACACCGATTGTATCGGCATCACGCATAAATTCTGCAAGCTCACCACGCTGAAGTGGGTATTCATTGTCACTTTTAATTGTGCTTACTGCTTTTTGGAACAGAGTGACAGCGTCAACGGCTTCCTCCGTAGTTTGCTCCTGTTGTAAAATCTGACGCATTGCAAGGATTCCCCCACTCATACGGTCGTGAAGTCTTGTTTTAGCCGTCAGCAATTCCTTTTCCTTGGTCATAGTTGAAACATTATCCGAAAGAACCTTTAAGTCACGGGAAATTTTTTTCAGCTGTTCTGTCTGCTCCTTTAGTTTCAGGTTCTTTTCATAAAGCTCTGTCACATCGGAAAATATTACCTCTGTATAGACAACACCGTCCAATGCTGTTATCTCTGTTTGAGAATAACGCCACGCCTTTCCACCTGAATGTTCCTGCCCGGAACAGGGATTCATACCCTGTATTCGTCTGTATCAAACCGCATTGTATACAGCTTTCAAGTATGGCTGTAAACATAAGACACTGTACCGCAGTAATATCTCCGCCGATAATTCGCATCCACTCTGCACCGCTTACATAGATTAAAGCATATACAATGCATATACACAGCAGACTAAGAGGCAGATATTTTTTCCTTTGAGATAGTCGGCATTTTATTACCATAACAGTAAATGACGCCAAAGCACAGATAATTTCCCATGCTACTACAAAATAGTATCCCGGAGCATAGTAATTATTCCTGTCTGTCCACACTTCTCCTTGTGGAAAAGCAAAAACAAGCCGGTGGAAATCGTTTGTCACCACCAAAAGAAGAAGGAGCACAGTAGGGATATACAAAAGGGAGGTCCATTTTGGCAGACGGTAAATTTCCGGCTTACCCAGGGACATTGAAACAAAGACGGAAATAAGAGGAATGAAAAGCATAGGAAAATAGTACCAATACCATAAATGGCGGGAAAAATTCAGGTCGGACACGAAAAAATACTTCATTGACCTTACCGCAATCCAAAAAACAATCAGAGAAGATACGGCTACCAGATAACGGCGCACCTGTGCCTGAACAATCCGCTTACTGACGGAAATCCCCCAACCGATATACAGACCGATATAGATAAAAGTGCGTAGCAGTCCGAGAGTTAAGGGATAAATACCGTTATTTCCTAAAATGCGAAAAATTACGGCGCAACCAATCAACAACACAACAGTGATTCCCGTCATAATATTTCTATTTTGTGGTTTTGTCATATATCTCGCCTCTTTTTTTATGATGAAATAAATAACCATTTAATTGCAAATATTATATTTATTAAATTGTATCATATATTCAAAAATTTTTCCATATACAAGCTTAAACAATGTCGGTACAAGCTTAAACAATGTCGGTACAAAACTATTTTCAGGCAAATAAAAATGCCGTATAAATACTTGCATATCTACACGACATATAATATATATTTTCTATAATATTTTTCTTATACTTGATATTTTCTTCCAGTTTATAGGAAAACCCATAGCTTTTAAAATTTCACTTTCACTCAAACAAGATGTATCT
>JBJEOZ010000237.1:0-3599 GCA_051880975.1 Ruminococcus sp. | reverse complement strand
TTGATGATTTGGAGGTATGTGATTAGGCATACTGTGTACTATTCACAATTAACTACATAAATTTTGCAAATAATTCTCCTTGCAATTTCAGTCTTTTAGAGTGATATATGTACTACCGCAAAACAAAGGAGGTTTAGAAAATGATTGTATATTACAAGGCTGAAAACCGAAAGCCTTTAGTTCAGGCAATCAGCGAATTTGTTGGTGTTAAAGCGGTTTATATGAAAACACCAACATACGCTTATAAGATTGCTCATTTCATGGTAACAAGGGAAGGCAATCTTGAGTTTGACGATATGTCAGACCGCAAGGAAATTGAAAGGCTGATTGAATACCTTGCAGAAAAAGGTTTTGTTGCCGATACTATGACGAGCTTTAATGATAACGAGGAAGTTATCAAGGACAGCATAAACGAGCCGCACAGCGAAAATTTTGGGCTTACGGTGTCAATGCCGAGGGACAAGGTATCTATTGAAAACCTTACAAAAATCCTTGAAACAAAGGGCGAGCTTATTAAAAAGGCTCTGGGTGTTGATGACTTGCCTATTAGCTTTGATGATGAAAAGGTATCATTTCCTTGGTTTACAGTTCAGCCAAATGCTGACGAGGTCAAGGCATACACACACTTTATTGCAGAGCTTTGCAAAATGAGCAAGGGACAAAAACGCATTAACACTAAGGAAAAGACTGTGGAAAATGAAAAGTATGCCTTTAGGTGCTTTCTGCTCCGCTTAGGCTTTATAGGAGCAGAATACAAGGCTGAGCGAAAGCTATTACTTAAAAACCTCACAGGCTCATCAGCATTTAAGAAGGAGAAGAATAATGAAAATACCAAGCAGAGATTTAGTTGAAAGATTAAGAAAACAATACCCTGTCGGCACAAGGGTTGAGCTTTTGAGAATGGACGATTTTCAAGCTCCGCCTGTTGGCACAAGGGGTACGGTAACGGGTGTTGATGATATGGCGAGCATACTTGTTAACTGGGATAACGGCAGCTGCCTAAATGTGGTTTACGGTGAAGATGCTGTTATAAAAATTAAAGAATAAAATACACAAAAACGAGCTTAAATAAGTGATTATATTTGTGTGTATTATTCTGAAAAATTACTTGATAATATGTGGTTTTAGAGCGAATATGTGTATACCCGAAGGGGAGAAAGACACAAAGGAGATTGAAAAAATGAACGAGAAAATCACAAGACAAATCGAGGAAATGAAAAAGCAGACCATTGGAGTTGAGGTTGAGATGAACAACATCACAAGAGAAAAAGCTGCAAGGCTGACAGCAGAGTTCTTTGGAACAGGAATACACGGAAACACAGCAGGCAGAAACGGCTACTGCACTTGGTCAGCTTGGGACAGCGAGGGCAGAGAGTGGAAATTCCAAAAAGATGTAAGTATAGCAGGCTGCGACAGCGAAAAATGCGAAATGGTAACTCCAATACTTACCTACAAGGACATTGAAACCTTACAGGAGATTATAAGAATTTTGAGAAAGGCTGGAGCAAAAAGTGATGCCACAAGGGGCTGTGGAGTTCACATTCACATCGGTGCAAAGGGGCATACACCACAGACCCTCAGAAACCTTGCAAACATTATGGCAAGTCACGAAAGCCTTTTAGCAGATGCCCTCGACCTTGACAGAGGAAGAATGAACCGCTACTGCAGAACAGTAAATCCAAACTTCTTGGCAGAGCTGAACAAGCAAAAGCCAAGCACAATGGCGAGCCTTGCAGATATATGGTACAACGCAAACGGTGCAAGCTACGGCAGAGACCGCCATTACAACGACAGCCGATACCATATGCTTAACTACCACGCAACCTTTACCAAGGGTACAATCGAGTTCAGGCTTTTCCAATTTGATGCCCCATCAGACGGCAAGAAAAATGGACTTCACGCAGGTCAGCTTAAGAGCTACATTCAGCTTTGCCTTGCCCTTAGCCAAATGGCAAAAACGGTAAGGACAGCAAGCCCTAAGCCACAGCAAAATGAAAATCCAAAATACGCAATGAGGACTTGGCTATTGAGATTAGGCTTTATAGGGGATGAGTTCAAAACAGCAAGGGAAATCCTTACAAAAAGGCTTTCAGGTGATACGGCTTTCAGAAACGGAAGAATTGCTTGAAGGACAAACAGGGAGTAAATCCCCAACACCCTATCGACCACTTCGGTGGTCTATATTCAAGACTTTTGCTAAAGCAAAAGTTGCCTACGGCAACCGCACTTCTTTGCGGTCTGTAGGCAGTGAAAAAACAATTTGAAAGGATTTGATGAAATGACAAAGAGATACTACATCTCCTATGGAAGTAACCTCAATACACGCCAAATGAAATGGAGATGCCCTAATGCAAGGATAGTAGGTACTTCGGTAATTAAAGATTACGAATTGCTTTTTAAGGGCAGTAAAAGTGGCTCATACCTAACCATTGAGCCAAAGGTGGGTGCAAGCGTACCTGTTGCTGTGTGGGAAACAACTGCAGAGGACGAGCTAGCTCTTGACCGCTATGAGGGTTACCCAAGCTTTTATTACAAGTCTGAAATTGAACTGCCGATTAAGAGTATACGCACAGGCAAGGTAAGGAACAGGAGAGCCTATGTTTATATAATGCACGAGGACAGACCACAGGGAATACCGAGCCTTGCTTATGTTCGCACCTGTCTTGAGGGATATTTGTATTTTGGCTTTGACAAGGAAGTTTTGATAAATGCAGTTTACAACAGTAGGAGGAATTGTAATGAAAAATGGTAATGAGGTAAGATTGAAAGTATGCCCACGCTGTGGTAGGTGCTATTACGGTGTCCCTGCCCTATCAAGAGCAGATAACGAAACATTGATATGCCCCGACTGCGGCACAAGAGAGGCACTTGAAAGCATAGGTGTTGAACCTATGGAACAGGAGCAGATTTTGGAAAGCATGCACCGTTCTATGCAATAAATTATTAAAGTAGGAAATTCCAAGTGCAGAGCCGAAAGGCTCTGTAGCTTGTTAATATGCAGTCGCTTTCATAGCGGCTATTTTTTATGGTTGGGGGGTGAGTTCTTGCGAAAGCTTAAAAAATATAAACCTACAAAGTTCAAGGCAAAAACATCAGTTTATGATAAGGATGCTGCCGATTTTGCTGTTATGTTTATAGAAAGCCTATGCCACACAAAAGGTACATGGGCAGGTAAGCCCTTTGAGCTTATTGATTGGCAGGAGCAGATTATCAGAGATATTTTTGGCACACTAAAGCCTAACGGCTATAGGCAATTCAATACCGCATACATTGAAATTCCTAAAAAGCAAGGCAAATCAGAGCTTGCGGCGGCTGTTGCGCTGCTCCTTTGCTGTGGTGACGGTGAGGAAAGAGCTGAGGTGTATGGCTGTGCCGCCGACAGACAACAGGCGGCTATTGTTTTTGATGTTGCGGCAGATATGGTGAGAATGTGTCCTGCACTTAATAAGCGAGTTAAGATACTTGCATCACAAAAGAGAATTATATATACACCAACAAACAGCTTTTATCAAGTGCTGTCGGCTGAGGCTTATTCCAAGCACGGCTTTAATATTCACGGAGTTGTATTCGATGAACTGCATACTCAGCCCAACCGAAAG
>JBJEOZ010000236.1:0-17572 GCA_051880975.1 Ruminococcus sp. | reverse complement strand
ATCAATGTAATTACATATTTTATTGTTGAATGAAAGGACAAGTATGGGAAATTTATAAAGCATAAATGAAATGTAAAGAATAACAGAAAAAACTCGTATATTGTTTCTTTTTTGAATTTTAGATTAATCATTACTTACCCCCTCAATTATTCTCAACATCATTTTTTCTTTGACAAACCCTTAATCAGCCTGATTATAGCTCTTTTTTTCCATTTATAATGGAACTGTAACAGGTGAAAATTCACATATTTTGTTCTGATGCTTGACAAATTTTCACTATCCGGTTTCTTCTCCAAATTTACAAATCTATTTGGCACAATTTTAAACTCGTCTGAATTTAATATCATATCGGAATACTTCATCTTTCTCTCTTGAAGATGTATATACATAAATTCTCTTTTTTCATATTCCGGACTCTTTTTATATCCAAACACATTACCCTTTTCCCATGTGAACAAACAGAAATTTTTGTCGTGAATATACCTGCCCTCATCAGCATTATATGTTACAAGCTCAAACCCTGATTTGCTTGTCACAAAATTTGCCGAATAATCCTTTTGTAAAACTTTTTTGTTTTGATTGAGAAAAATTGTGTTAATATTCCTATTATCGCCATAAGTTTCGTCAAAGATTGTGATTTTGTCAGTTGTAAAGGAACTTTTATACCAATACTCGTCATCAATCTTTGTCATAAACATTCTATTATTCAAATGAGTATTCTTATATAGTATCAGGTGTCCCAAACAGAATAACTTGTCATATTTTTCTAAAAGTTCGTCCGAAATAAAATTTGACAAATTTCCAAACAGCAAATCAACATCACAGTGACCCCAATAGTTATAATCGGTGATATATTCCTCAAAAATATAACCGTAAGCCGGCTTATAATCACACAGTTTGTACGGAGAAGCTAAATTCACCTTAAAATCAAATTTAGAATTTACCAATTCCTTTAATTCCTCAAAATTCATAAAATACACTTTAACATTTGAGGGATAGTTGTATTCAGTTTTATCGTCAGTAAAAATAATCCAGTTAAATTCCGGGTTAAGTCCACAGGTTTTCAAAAACAGATTAAAGTAATTAGGAAATTTCCCGAAATACGGAATAATAAAAACACATTTATTTCTTAACATAAGCACTTACCTTTGCATAGAGTACACAATTTAATAACAACAAAAATGCTCTGAACTTATCCTTTTTTCCCCTTGCGTTACGCAGTATTTCTCCCCTGTTTACCGACTTTATTACATTTCTGACTAATTTCCAATGGCTTTTACCTAAGTAATACAAATAGCGCTTTGAAAATGCCCCCATCAATGTTTTCTTAAACTGTTCATCTGTAACCTTCCAGTTGAAAAATGCATATAGAGAAGAATAAATGAAAACAATATCATGGAGCTTTTTTTCTGACTTAAGATTATCTGTCATAATTGAATTATTTCTAACTCTATATTTATATAGGTTCATATCAGCATAGTAAATATTACTGCAATTCAGAAAAGCACGAGGCGTCCACATATCATCTTCGTGCAACAGACCTTTTTCAAAATACAAATTATTGTCAATGAGTATTTCCCTCTTAAACAGAGCTATCCAGGCAGTTGTAACAAAGTCATTGTGATCTTTAACTTGATTAGTGATAAAGTCCTTTACGGAATACAATGTATCCCCTGATAATCCCCCATGACCGAGATAACTGTTATCTTCCTTGGGAATTATTTTGCTGTCCTCATCAATGATGATTGCGTTCCAAGAAATACAATCATAATCTGAATTTTTAATAATATTAATTATTTTTGATAAGCACTGACTGTCAATTTCATCATCTGAATCGATATACATTACATATTTTCCGTTTGACCTGACTGTACCGTAATTTCTTGCATCGGAAAGACCACCGTTTGCCTTGTGATATGTCTTTACGAATGAATAATTCTTTGAATATTCATCGGCAATAATTCCGGAATTATCGGTACTTCCATCATCTATCAGCAAAACCTCTACACCGGTAGAATCGTCAATAGATAGAATTGGATTTAAACATCTATCTAAATATTGTGAAACATTATATATGGGAATTATTATAGATAAATCTATTTTGCTCACTTCAATGCCGCCTTTTTATCTTTTTATTTATATTGTAATTTCAAATCGTTTTTGAAAAAACAATATAATGCAGGATGAATTTTTGCCAAACAAAATGCAAAAAAATGCTTTTTGCTGGAATATTTGTATTTGTCTAAAATGCTAAACTTAGCTATCTCTTTTTTAAGCTTTCTATACTCGTCCCTGTATTTATCCACTGCCTTAAAGCCGTAGATATCTCCATATATCCTGCAAGCCACATCAATCATTGCTGATTCACTTAGCTTAGTAAGGGACGGAAAATTCTCTTTAATATCTGAATTAATGATTCTTATTACTTTTAATGGTTGAAGTTTTTTGTCATTCATCTCTTTCCTAAAGGCAGATGAATCGTTCATTGTGTAATGGTAATTAGCTATGGGCAGAATTATTAGGGAGTCTGCTTTTTTTATGCAATTAAACAAAAACAGCTTGTCTTCTGCTATTGCTATTGAAGTATCGAAAAATAAATCTTTTAAAATTGATTTACGAAACAATTTGTCAGTAACATTTGGTTCAATTTTATCACCAAACAGAAATTGTCTGACAGCTTCATTTTTATCAAAAATAAAAGTGTCACTTACAGCTTTTGTTACGCTTTTGTCCTTGTATTCCGCAATAAACCCTGTGCAGACAATATCAATATTTGATTCCATATGATTACGCATATTTTCCAAATATATATCGTCTATATAATCATCAGCATCAACAAAAGTCACATATTCTCCCTTTGACATTTTAAGTCCCATGTTTCTTGCATTGGAAACGCCTCCGTTTTCAATGTGTTTACAAATAATATTTTGATACTTGTCAGCAAATGAATCGGCAATATTGCCACTATTATCTTGAGAGCCATCATCTATTAGTATTATTTCGGTTTCGTTGAAAATAGTTTGATTCACTATACTGTCTAAACACCTGCAAAGCCATTTGTCCGCATTATAAAAAGGCACAATAACTGAAATTTTATTCTTTTCCATCATTGATTTCTCTCTCCAAATAGTCAAAACTTCTTTTGCGTTCCATCTTAATTACTTCATCAACCTTCTCGTAGTCGATTGCTTCAGCTATCTTATTTTCAACCTGTCCCAAGTCATTAACAATTCTGTCAGTCAAACCTAATCTACCCAGTAAGTCTGTCAGTTTTTCGCTGTTGCCATAGCCTTCACTTCTTACAACTGAAGCAAACTGCCTATGCGTAATGACCGAAAGAATAGTACCGTGGAATGTATCTGTTACTACACACTCAGCGTTTTGGAAGAAAGCAATAACCCGGAAAGGATTGCAGTCTATAAATTTATCGCAGGCATTTTGAACTCCGCCGATACAGTAAATTTTCAAGCCCTTTAAATCTGCAAAGTTTCTGATTTTCTTACATTCCTCTTTACTGAAACGACCTGCATAACCATAAAGAATCATATATTTATCTTCGGAAACATCTGTCGGAATATCACCGCATTTTCCAATGAAGTCATATGCCAATACAGGGTCCAGGTTATATACAGGTTCTTTTCCTGTCAATTCCCTTACAACATTTCCGCTGTTCTTATCACGAACGGAGATTGTATCAATATCCTTAAGCCAAGAACCGACTTTATCCCTGACGCCGTATTTTTCTAACTTTTCAACTGTTGTATTTCCAAAGGATGCAGCATAAGTGATTACTTTTTTTGCATTGTTGTCAACACCAAATAATTCAGGTGAAAATCCAACATTTGTATTATTCTGCACACAGTTAAATACTTCATCACTTCCTATTACCAATACATCTATTTCAGGAGAGTAATTCATCTCACCTAAACCAAGGTAAGGATAATAATTAGCAGCATAATTCTTTTTATATTTAATAAATTTTATTTTCTCTTTTAGTGGTGCACTGTACTTAAATGCCTCTAAAAGCTTTGAGATTTTTCGCCTTAAGCCTGTACCGCCATCAGCCGGAATAAGAGTTTCGCCGGGGTGATAGTCAACAAATTGTACCTCACAACTCAAATCTTCTAATATATGTTTCAATCCATACGCTTGAAGGAATGAACCGTAATTTGCTATCCTCTGCATTGAAAGTATTCCAACTTTTTTCATTTATTTTTTCCCCTTAAACATCTCATCAACTATCTTTTCAAGCTCTGCATTGAATCTTGCGTTGTTGCTGCTTCCGTTCTTTCTTTCAAGTTTTCCGTAATTCTCAATTACATCTCCTAAATCTTCCACATCAACAACTGTGATGATTGTACCCATACGAGATTCAACTTCCAAGGCAAACTTTAGCTGATGGTCATTGACATGCTCATCGTATTTATATTGTCTTGGCACAACAATCGGTGTCTTACCAATCTGAAGTGGCATAATAAAACTGGATGGACCGCCGTGTGTGATAACAATTCTTGCCTCGTCAACCTTTTTTATCATTTCCTGATAGGGGTATAGCTTTTGCCATTTAGCAAACTTAGGTTCATATGTACTATATCCTGTCTGAATGATTACTTCTTCATCATGGGTTTCTGCCCACTTGTCCATATATTCAACCAATCTATTAAAAGGTTGCTCGTGTGTTCCTACTGTTACAAATATCATAGTATCTCCACCTTAAAAAATACTTCCCAAATTGATTGACTTTGGATATACCTGCTTCATTTCTTCCCATTCAACAATAAACTTGTCTGTTACAGGATAGCACATCTTGCCCGCAATAGTTGACGCATCAATCCTATCGAATACTTCTATGTAAATTGTCTTTGCTCTAAACAGTTTTCCAATCCAAAAGAAAGGAACAGCAGATGCTGCACCGGAGGAAATGATTAAATCGGGTTTTTCCTTTGGGATTATTTTCAAAGCCCTCCAGGTGTTTATTATAAGGGCTTTTAATGAACGGTTTGAAGGATAATAACAAGGATAGAACTTTTCACCCTCAAGCAGAGAACGAGCGTCCTCTTTATCAAATGTCACCCAAAACCTATCTTTGTTTTCCCAAAAAGGCTTTAACATATAAAGGTGAGTCAAATGACCACCTGATGAACCAACCAAGCATACTTTTAATTTTTTATCTGCCATATTAATCCTTCCTCACTCAACAATGGTTATCTGGTATACCAAGGATTTTTCAACACCCAGGCGAACCAATATATATTTTACTTTTTGTTTCAATACTTCTTTTGGTAGTGTTTTATTCGTGGCTTGTTTTACAGTTTTTCCGTCAGTTATCATCTTCAAAAAGATATTTCTTTCAGGTTTCATTTCCGAAGGGTGAAATAGAAATGCATTTCTTTGGGCATTTATCAATACACGCCATACAGCCATTGCATTTATTCAGCTCACATACTGTAGTCATTTATTTCACCTATCTTTTCTTTTTTACAAAATATCAACAATGGTGCTATAAAACATCATTTTTCGCACATCAAACCGAAGTGAACCCCTTAACACCGTGGCAACAGATAGTGCCAAATAACCTAAAAATCTTAATTTTTATACCTATATATGAGAGTAAGCATAATTAGCTCATTATTATGCTTATTATAACACTCGGCTGTATCCATGTCAATCTGTGGTCGTTTTTATCCACATTCATTTCACGTCATTTTTACACACTCAAAACAAAACGGAACTTTGCATTGCAGTAAAAAATAACACCATTGATTGCAAATCCTTAATTTTGAAATCAATGATGTTTATAGTTTATATTTTTAATTTATTTACAGCAAGACATATTGCCGTAGCAGTTAATATCACTTTCACCCATACATACATCCACCTGGTAATGTATGGGCATAGTTACGCATATTTTTTGTCTTACGGTAATTTTACAGGTTTTATCACACCTGTTTTCACGACATACAACAGACGGTTCACCACAGCACTCCACCGAAACATTCTCAAGGGTTGCCTTTGAGGATAGTTCAATGGGAACACTCACGTCGGCATACTGACGACTGATTTTTGTGCAACCGTCATCACCGCATTTACATTCTCTTTGTGAATTAACATTAACAGGACTATACGGTGTATTTTGAGCCATTATACTCAAAGCTCCTTATCGTTGCAATTTTTGCATATATCATCGTCAGACGCACCTAAGCATTCCACAAAAGTATCACCAACGGTGGCTCTTGCACCAAAATCCACAGGAACTTCCACACAAATTGTCTGACTTATTGTAAAGGTACAGGTACCGTTCTTCTTACCGGGACAAGGCTTGTCGCCGGGAACCACCTTAGCATCTCCACAGCATTTAGTTACCGTTTTACCTGCATGGGCAAATGGTGTTACTGTAACAGGAACACAGATAGACACCTGCTGAAAACCTTTTGCAGGACAGGTTTCGTCTTGTTCCTCTGTCAAAGGGGTTTTGACTTCTCCTGTACAGTTTGTACATTCAGGCATATTTTCCCCCTCCTTTCTCTCTTTCTATACTAATACATTATGCATAAAAGCGAGAATTGTTCATTTGTGAAGTCGCTCAAATTCATTTCATATGTTGCATATTTATAAGTAAAATTATATAATAATCCCATAAAATGCACTTAGTATGAGTATGAGGGTGATTTGTTTTGTATAGAAAAGTAAAATCAAAAACTTTTGAAATTATAGAATCAGGCAAAACTTTGCCAAGCCGTATTATTAACATAACAATAGTAATACTAATTTTCCTGACAATAATCACAGTAGTTGCAAATACCTTTGATATATCCAACGCTTGGAGAATACTTTTCAGCAGATTTGAGCTTGTTTCCACAATAATATTCACTATTGAGTACATATTGAGGGTATGGACATCCGATTTGCTCTATCCCCAGCTATCGCCTATGAGAGCAAGGATAAAATACATTTTTTCCTTTATGGCGATAGTTGATTTAATAGCTATTTTGCCTCTTTACCTACTGTTTTTCATCAAAATCGACCTGCAAGCCTTGCGAACCCTGCGAGCATTAAGGCTGTTAAGAATCATCAAAATCAACAGATATACAACTGCACTGAAAACCATTACTCAGGTGTTCAAAAACAAGGCAAATCAGCTTATTTCTTCAATGGTAGTTGTGGGACTTTTGATGATAATAGCCTCGGTGCTGATGTATAACTTTGAAAGCGAGGCTCAGCCGGACAAATTCTCCAACGCATTCGATTCACTGTGGTGGGCAATGTCAGCCCTTACAACTGTGGGCTACGGTGATGTTTACCCCATAACCGTTCCGGGAAAGGTATTAGGCATAGTAATTGCATTCATCGGTATTGGAATGGTAGCTGTTCCAACAGGTATTATCACCGCAGGATTCTCCGAGGTACTCCACAACAAAAAATATAAAAGCCCCAACAAATCCAATGAGCCAAACAAAGAGGAAAAAGACGAAAAAAAGTACTGTCCATACTGCGGGCATAAAATTGATGATTGAAAAACATTTGCTAAGGGAAACAGACTTTTGACAAAAAACAAATAAAAAACAAAAAAGCCTAAGAAAATGAATAAGAATACTGATTGGACTCCAATTCTTATATCATCAATCTTAGACTTAATTGCAGGAATAAACCTAATCATTCTTGGCAGATTGTTTAAGTAACAATCCAGATAGGCTACAGAGAAATCTGTAGTCCGTCACCACCACTATTATTATATTAGAGTTTTTGTGAGATGTCAACATTGAGTTTTATAAGTTCTTTTGGGATATTCTTGATTAGTACTGGCATAGCAAAAGGTGTAATTGCTCTATACAATATAAAGAAATCCAAATAATTAGAGTTTTGTTCCACCGTTAAGTTCTGTGGAACAAATCTCTTATTTTAATACAAATGCACCCAAGCTAAATTTGGGTGCATTTTGTGTTGTTTGTTTTTATAGTTAATTGTACATTGTTAATTGTCAACTGCTTTTGTTGCGTTTGAAAGATTCGAAATCCTTATGCACCCTGTTGTACATTCTCTTGCGCAAACACCGAAGTCCTCGCACTCGGGACATTTTGAATAGTCGATAATGGCCAGGTTATCTTTAACCTTAATCGCACCCTTTGAGCAGACCTTTTCGCACTTTTTACAGCCGATACAGCCATTTTTGCAAGCCTTGCGTGTGATACCACCCTTGTCCTTGTTGCTGCACGTAACGACAACTCTCTCAACGTCAGCCATAAGTGAAATAAGGTGGTTCGGGCAGGTTTTTACGCAGAGTCCGCAGCCGACGCAACGCCTTGAGTCAATGTGAGCAATTCCGTTGTTTATGCAGATTGCGTCGTTGGGACAAACATTTGCACAGTCGCCCAGGCCCATACAGCCGTAGGGACATTCGCCCTTTGAGCCGAAAATCAGCTTAGCGGCGGCACAGCTTTCAATTCCGTCATACTCGACCTTGTCCTGAGTGTAGTTGCAGTCGCCTGCGCAGTGCACAACGGCAACCTGTTCAACAACGTCCTCAAATTCAACACCCAGGATTTCACTCAACTTTCTTGAAACCGAATCGCCCCCCGGTACGCAGAGGTTTGTAGCCGTGCCCTCCTTTTCTGCAAGTGCCTTTGCGTAGCCGTCACAGCCTGCAAAGCCACAGGCTCCGCAGTTAGCACCCGGCAGACACTCACGTATTTGGGGGATTTTTTCGTTTTCCTTTACAGCCATAATTTTTGATGCGACTGCAAGCACCACAGCGCAGATTGCGCCGATAATCACAACGGGGATAACCGCAGTTAAAATCTCATTCATAGCGCACCAACCTTATGCAAACAGATTTTCCACAACGCCCGAAAAGCCCAGGAAGGAAAGGGAGGTTATGGAAGCCGCAACAAGCGTTATGGGCAGTCCCTGAAACGCCTTTGGAATGTCAGCGCCCTCAAGCTTTGAGCGAACGCCCGAGAACATTACCATTGCAAGGAAGAATCCAAGTCCGCTTCCCAGGGAATTTACCATTGATTCAGCAAATGTATATCCCTCGTCAATGTTGAGGATTGTAACGCCCAGTACAGCGCAGTTTGTGGTAATCAGCGGAAGATACACGCCAAGGGACTTGTGGAGCGAGGGGATGTACTTTTTCAGTATAATCTCAACAAGCTGAACGAGAGATGCAATTACGAGGATAAAGACGATTGTCTGAAGATAACCCAGGTTGCTGGGTTCAAGCAGATACATCTGTATCGGCCACGTAACCGCCGTTGCAATGAGCATTACGAAGATTACCGCAAGGCTCATTCCCGTTGCCTGATTCAGCTTTTTGGAAACGCCCAGGAACGGACATATTCCCAAAAATCGTGACAATACGTAGTTGTTGATGAAAACGGCGGAGAGCATAATTATAATGAATTTTGTCATTTTGCTTCCTCCTTTTCACCGCAGGAGGCTTTGTTGCAAACCTCGGCTGACGGACAGCCGGCACAGCCAAAGCTCTTTTTGGCGTTTTTGCCCCCCGAGATTTTATTTACAATGGCAATTAAAATACCGAATACAAGGAATCCTCCGGGCGCCATTGTCATAATGGAAATGTTGTTTTCGGCATGAATAGGAATTGAAATTCCCAGCCACGTGCCGTTGCCCAGCACCTCACGGATTGTAGCCATCAAGAGCAGCGCAAGGGTAAAGCCTGCACCCATTCCTACAGCGTCAATTGCTGAGTCGATTACCTTGTTTTTGTTTGCAAACATTTCGGCTCTGCCCAGGATTATGCAGTTTACCACAATCAGTGGCAGGAAAATTCCCAGGGCCTCGTCAAGGGCTGGAGCAAACGCCTTGACAAGCATCTGCACCATTGTTACAAAGCCGGCAATAAGCACGATGTAACAGGGAATCCGCACCTTGTCGGGGATAATGTTGCGAAGTGCGGAGATTACGATATTTGAGCAGAGCAGAACAATTGTAGCCGCCGCACCCATTCCCAGCGCACTCATTACATTTGTCGTAACCGCAAGGGTGGGGCAGGTTCCCAGCACAAGCACAAGAACAGGGTTTTCCTTGATGATACCCTTCAGAAGATTCTGTCTTTTATTCATTTTCCTGCCTCCGTTATCATATCATACGCCTTGAAAGCGTCCTCAATTGCGTTTTTGTATGCACTTGAAGAAATTGTGGCACCTGTTATTGCGTCAACCTCGCTTAAGGTGTCGGCACTCTTTCCGCAGTACTGATTTCTGTAGGGATCTTCGGCTGTCTTTGAGCCAAGACCGCTTGTTTCTGCGTGTGAAAGCGTTTTGCACTGCTCAATTACTCCGTCTGCGTTCATTCCGCATATCAGCTTCATATCTCCGCCGTAGCCCTTTGTTGTCAGCATAAAGACGTAACCTACACCGTTTGTTGCAGTATACACCTCGGTTACTCTGTCGGGGAGGTTTCCGATTTCCAGCTTTTCAAAGCCGTCTGCCTCACAAAGCACCTCCGACATAGCCTGCTCGGTCTTTTCCTGCTCGGCTTTTGCGATAATCGGCGAAGTCACCGAATTGATGTAGGCAAGCAGAGCCGTCACCACAAGGCAGATGCAGACAAGCACGAGAACGGGTTTTATTATTTCATTAAAACTCTTTTTCATTTTTTGCTACCTCCCACAAGAGGCTTTGAGCGTGTAAGCCTTGAAATGTAGGGCGTAAAGATGTTCATTAGCAGAATAGAGTATGAAACACCCTCGGGAGATGCGCCCCAGAAACGGATTAGTATGGTGATAAGACCGCAGCCTACGCCGAAAATTATCTTGCCCCACTTTGTGCAAGGAGTGGTTGCATAGTCGGTAGCCATAAAGAATGCACCGATGATAAGACCGCCCGACATAAGCTGATACAGCGGAGCTTTGTCGAAAATCAGCGACATAACAAGCACAGTGCCGATAAACGCAACTGGTGTGTGCCACGTAATCACCTTTCTTGCTATCAGGTAAATTCCGCCTGCAAGCAAGGCAATTGTGCAGGTTTCGCCCAGACAGCCGCCACGCACGCCTAACAGCATATCAAGGTAGGAGGGCAGTGAGTAAAGCTCACCCTTTGTTATAAGCGCAAGGGGAGTTGCACTTGACGAAGCGTCGGGGAAGGTCCAAGTTGTCATAGTGCCCGAAAACGCAGTCATCATCACAATCCTTGCGGTGATTGCAGGGTTTGCGAAGTTCTGACCGATTCCGCCGAAAAGCTGTTTTACAACAACGATTGCAAACACGCTTCCGAAAGCCGCCTGCCACAGCGGAATTGAAACAGGCAGGTTGTAGGCCAACAGAACACCCGTGACAACAGCAGAAAGGTCGAAAATTGTGTTTTCCTTTTTGCAGATTTTTTCAAAAATAAATTCGGATAATATGCACGATGCCACGCAAACGCCGATAACCAGCAGTGAACGCCAGCCGAATATTATTACCGAGGCAACGCCTGCGGGGAGCAGGGCGATAAGCACATCAAGCATAATTTTCTGCGTGGTCCTCGGTGAATTTATGTGGGGTGAAACGGAGGAAATCAGCTTATTCATTTTTGTCCTCCTTATATTCTCTCAGATATTTGTTAAGCTTTGCCTTTGCAAGCTTGTTGGTCTGGACAATGTGCCTCTTTGCAGGGCATACATACCCGCAGCAGCCACATTCCATACACAAATCGGCGCACAACTTTTTCAGCTCGTCGCACCGGTCGAGCCTGTAAGCCTTTGCAATTTCACGTGGGTCAAGCCTTAACGGACAGTGATTTACGCACTCACCGCAGTTTATGCAGGCGGTTGTCCTGGGAGGACGAGCATCCTTTTCGTCAAGTGCAATTACGGCATTCGTCATTTTGAGTACGGGAACATCCAGGGAAGAAACGGCAATTCCCATCATCGGTCCGCCGTAGAGCACCTTTTTCGGCTCGCTCCTGAATCCGCCGCAGAATTCAAACAGCTTTTCAAGGGGAGTGCCGATTGGTGCAATTACATTTTTAGGTTCCTTAACAGCTGAGCCGTCAACGGTAATGCACTTTTCAACAAGTGGCATACCTGTTTCAATATATTCTGCAATCTTTGCAAGGGTGGTGCAGTTGATTACGACTATTCCCACATCAAGGGGAAGTCCGCCCTTCGGAATCATTCTGCCCGTTGTGTTGTAGACAAGCACCTTTTCACCGCCCTGGGGATAAATTGAGGGCAGTACCTTTACTTCAACATTTTCCTTTGATTTTGCAAGCTCGCTCATTTTTTCAATGCAGGGCTTTTTGTTGTTTTCTATGCCTATTATAATGCGTTTTTTGCCCAGGTACTTGTGGAGCAAGTCAATGCCCTTTGAAATATAATCAGCCTTGTCCAGCATTGTCCTTGTGTCCGAGGTTATGTACGGCTCGCACTCTGCCGAGTTGATAACGATTGTTTCAACAGCCGACAAATCCTTTACGCCCAGCTTTACAAAGGTGGGAAAGCCTGCACCGCCCAGTCCAACGATTCCGCTTTCCTTGACTGCGTTTACAAAGCTCTGAAAGTCCGTAACAACGGGTGGCTTTACGCTTTCGCATACTGACTGTTCGCCGTCGGTTTCAATTACAACGGCGGTCGTTTTCATTCCCCCCGACATTGTTATTTCATCAAGCTTTTTCACCTTGCCCGACACGCTGGAATGTACGGGTGCGCTGATAAAACCGTCGGACGAGCCAATAAGCTGACCCACCTTTACAAGCTCTCCTACCCTGACCGTCGGTACGGCAGGCTTGCCGATGTGCATTGACATCGGAATTACCACCGTTTCGGGCAACGGGAGCCTTTGGGATACGCTACCCGCTGTGTGTTTTCGGTGCGGAACCCTGATACCGCTTAGTTTCATACCCCTATCCTCCATAAAAAAATGATGTGTGACCTTCGGTCACGTAATGTTGTTTATACAATAAATAATCATTATTTAAAGTCTATTTTTGAAAGCCTTATAAGGACAAGCTGGGCGCAAAGGCCTGTAAAAGCTCCTGCGATAATTCCCGACAGAATCAGTACCGGCAGGTAATATGCAATTGCCAATGTTTGCATCATAAGAATTGCCGCCAAAAGCTGACCTATGTTGTGTGTTACGGCGCATAAAACGCTTAACACCCACATTTGCTTAAGAGGGAAAAAGCGTTTCAGCAGTATCATCAGCAAAAACGAAAGAAGTCCTCCCGTCAGGCTGTAGATAAACGACACAAGCTGTCCCGTAATTATATTTCCCAGCACGATTCTCAGCGACATTACCGCCATCCCATAGCGTGTTCCCAGTGCATAGAGTGCAAAGAGTGTAAATACATTTGCAAGACCGAGCTTTACTCCGTAAATAGGTGTAAGAGGCGGGATTGCACCCTCAATCACAAACGCAACCAGGGCAAAGGCGGTGAGAATTGCGGTTAAAATCAATTTTTTTGTATTCATCCCACTGCTCCTGTTTTTGCGTCAGCACCGTCTGTACTGCTTTCAAATTTTATTACCACCTTGTTCGGCAGGCACACAATAGGAGAGGAACTGCTTTTCAGTTCGCCATGCTCAACGCAAATCTTGTCGGGACAATCGGCTGACTTCATTTCAATGTGACCGTTTGATACAAGGATTACATTGTCGCCGTATTCCCCCGAAAGGGTGATTTCACGCCGGCCTGTGACGCTGTTCAAGTCGATTTTTTCAACAAGACTGCCGTTTTGGTAAATTCCCACAACCTTTGACGGTGATGAAACCTTTGAAATAAAAAGCCACACGCTAAGGCAAAGTATAGCCGCAACCGAAAATATAATTATCCATATGCGGTTTTTCATACTGAAATCACCTCAAAGCCTTGCTTTGACATAAAACTGTCATTCAGATTGTCAGTAACGTAAATCTCGCCTTTGTCGGTAATGAAAACCGCTCCGAAAAGAAAGCTGTTTTCGCTGTAAAGCTCTTTCGACTTTTCAAGTCCCATAACAAAAAGCGAAGTTGAAAGAGCGTCTGCAAGGGTATCATCTTCCGACACAACAGTGACGGATTTCAATCCGCTGTCAGCGGGATGACCCGTTTTAGTATCTATTATATGATGGTAGATTTGTCCGTTTTCTTCAAAGTAACGCTGGTAGCCGCCCGAGGTAACAACGGCTTTGTCGGAAATTTTAAGTGTTCCGATGCTCTTTGAGTTGTCGTCGGGGTTGGTTATTGCAACGCTCCAGCTTTCTCCGTCAGGCTTTGAGCCGACTGCTCGTACATTCCCTCCCAGGGACATAAGCGCAGAGGAAACGCCGTTTTCTTTTAATATTTCAGACGCTTTCCGGGATGCATAACCCTTTGCGACTGCGCCCAGGTCCAGCGAAGTATTTTCGTCAAGCTTTACTCGGCTGTTTTCTATATTTATATGCTCTGCTCCCACGCCTTTAAGGGCATTTTCAATAGCCTGTTGTGACGGAACCTTGTTTTCAAGCCCCGAATAAAATCCCCATTCACGGGTAAGCGGCTCACAGCTTATGTCAAATGCACCGTCTGTAAGTGTGTAGATTTCCTTAGAACGTGTGATAAGAGTCAGCGTATCTTCCGAAACGGTCATTTCTTTTAACCGGTTGATCCTATAAATCTCGCTGTTTTCCCTTTGTACGGACAACAGCTTATCAAGTCTGTTGATTTCATTCTGCGCCGCTTTTACCGCACTTTCGCTTTTACTGCCGTAGGCGTTAATCGTCATAACCGTATCCATTGCGAAAAACTCGCAGTTGTATTCTGAATCAAGACTGCAACCCGAAAAAAGAATTAGGGCAACAGTCATAATTAAAATGCAGGATTTGCGCAGAAGCTTCAAAGAATCAACCCTTATAAACAGTATATAAAATTCATTATACAACAAAATTTCAAAACAGCCAATATTTTTTTTAAAAAAGCTGAAATTTTATAGATTATTCAGCCGGATTTTGCAGTAAAAAGGACACGCATAAACGTGCCCTTGAAGTTAGAAATTGATTTTTAAGCTGAACTATAATTTAGTCGAGTGCCTCTGACGGGAGAAATTAACATAAAAAATAAGAATGCCCCGAACGCAATCTGCGTGTCGAGGCACTCGACTGGTGGAGGTGAGGAGAATCGAACTCCTGTCCGGAGGTTTATTCCCATGGCTTTCTACGAGTGTAGTTTGCATTTTAAAATCCCTTACATCACCGCCTGCAAACAGGCTGTGGTGCTTGGTAGTTCCTACTGTGTGACAAAGGTCGGAACAAGCCTATGTTCACATTTACCACTAAATGATGCCCTTGCCTAAGTCGTGGTGGTCAAAGACAGGACAAGCTGCCTTAAGCGGCAGCTAATTCAACTTTAGAGTTGTCGTTTGTTTTTAAAATTGCAGGTTAAAAGCGGTCCTGCGCCACTACTCGCTTACCAAGGTTCAAAGCCCCCGTCGAAACCTTTACACCCCCATATATTTACTCTATACATAATATAGAGTATTGTACATATTATCACATTTATTCAATAATGTAAATATAAATTTTTTGGATTAATACTGCTTTTCTTTAAGCGCCCTTTGGATATTCCTCTTGGCGTCACGGTCTGCAATAGTTGCCCTTTTGTCATAGAGTTTTTTGCCCTTGCACAGTCCCACCTGCACTTTTACCTTGCTTCCCTTGAAATAAAGACTGATGGGTATCAGGGAAAGTCCTTGCTGTTGCAAGGTGCCGAAAAGCTTGTTGATTTCTTTTTTGTGCATCAGCAGTTTTCTCACCCTCATTGGGTCACGGTTAAAGATGTTTCCGTGGTCGTAGGGTGAGATGTGCATACCGTTTACAAAGATTTCACCGTCTACAATGTTGCACCAGCTATCCTTTAGGTTCACCTTGCCTGCACGAAGTGACTTCACCTCCGTACCGCAAAGCTCAATACCTGCCTCGTAGCTTTCCAAAACAAAGTAGTCGTGGTGTGCTTTTTTATTTTGTGTAATTGTCTTTGTACTTTCTTTCATAGCTTACACCAATTACTATAAATCTGTTCTGCCCTCTAATGCCCTTGCAAGGGTTACCTCGTCGGCATATTCAAGGTCGCCCCCTACAGGAATACCATATGCAAGTCGAGTCACCTTAATGCCAAGTGGCTTTAACAGTCTTGTAAGGTACATTGCTGTTGCCTCACCCTCAACGGTTGGGTTTGTTGCCATAATAACCTCTTCCACCTCTTGATTATTCAGTCGGCTTAGCAGTTCCTTAATCCTAAGCTGGTCGGGGCCTATTCCGTTAAGGGGTGAAATTGCACCGTGGAGAACATGATATGTTCCGTGGTACTCATGTGTATTTTCCATAGCCATTGCATCCCTCGGTGTTTCCACCACGCAAATTACAGAATGGTCACGGCTGTTGCTTGTGCAAACAGGGCATTTTTCTTTATCTGTAAAATTACAACAGACTGTGCAGTACTTTATCTTTCCCTTTGCATCAACGATTGCCTTTGCAAATTCCTCTGCCTCTGTTTTTGGCAGATTCAGGACAAAATATGCAAGTCTTTGGGCAGTTTTTGCCCCTATTCCCGGTAGTTTTTCAAACTGTTCAATGAGCTTTTGCAGGGGAGCTACATTATATACTCCCATTAAAACATACCCGGAATGTTAAGTCCGCCTGAAATTGCGGAGATTGTATCTTCCTTATCCTTTGCAGCGTTTCTAAGTGCCTCGTTTACAGCACCCATAACAATGTCGCTGAGCATTTCTACATCCTCAGGGTCAACAATTTCGGGGTCGATTTCAAGAGATTTTACTTCCATACCGCCTGTTACAACTGCAGTTACTGCTCCGCCGCCTGCTGAGGCTTTGTATTCCTTTTGTTCAAGCTCGGCAGTTTTGGTTTCCATTTCTTCCTGCATCTTCTGTGCCTGACGGGCAAGCTGCTGCATATTTCCAATTCCGCCGCCGCTATAATTCTTTGGTAATCTTGCTTTCATAGTAATTTCCTCACTTTTTTCTTTATATAATATAGTTTATATAGATTTTATTCTTCTGTAACTTCAACACCGCTGTCCTTTAGCTTTTGGGCAAAGGTAGCAAGGGGGTCTGTTTTTTCCTGCTTTTTCACAGGAGGCTTGTATGGTCCAAGCTTGTACCTCTTACCTGTCATCTCCTGCACGGCATCCCTGATTCTGTCCTTCTGTTCGGGACTGCGTTTTAACAGATTAAAAGGAATATCTGTCTTTGCGTCAATTAGGAGATAGTCACCGCTGATATATGCCTCTGTGTTGTCAAAGGATGCCGCAATAGGTCGGCTGTATTCCTTTAAATTTTCAACAACCTCCTGCCATCTTAAAAACGGCTCTGCGTTGGCATATATTTCTTCAAGGTTAACAGGGCTCCGCTTTGCCGGAATCTTTTCCTGTACCGGTGCACTGCTATCCTCAATAGTGGGGAAAGGAACATTTGACCCGTTTTTGCCTACAGGTTGGCTATCATCTTGAGTCTTTGTTTCTTCCTCTTTTATTGCAAGTTTGCTACGCATTTCCTCCAGTTTGTTGTGGAGGTCGTTTGCAACAGCTGTGGTTTCAATATTCGGAAATGAAGGTGCATTATTTTGCTGTGGTGTTTCTTCTATCCTATCAGGTACAGAAT